>NZ_DASVFL010000055.1:0-43339 GCF_036380075.1 Lentzea sp.
GGAGCGCGAGCGGGAGGTCGCCGGCGAGCATCGCGACGAACCCCCTGTTGTGCAGGCACATCGCCGCCCGCCCCGGCTCGCCGATGGCCAGCAGCACCGTCTGCGCGGCCAGGAAGTCGGCCTCCGCCCTGGCGAGCTGACCGGCGTTGCAGCGGGCGATCCCGCGTCCGACCAGCGCGTTCGCCAGCCACCGCTCGTCGCCGTACCTCTTGAGCTCCCTGATCACCGCCGTCAGTTCCGCGATCGCCAGCCGCGGCTCGGCCGCCAGGTGCAGCCCACGCAGGCACCGGGCCCTGGACAGCTCCCGGCCGCGCAGGTGCGGCGTGGCCAGGTCGAGGTGCCGCAGACTCTGCTCGCGCCGCCCGCGGTCGAGCTCGATCCACGCGAGCGTGAGGTGGAACCGCGCCTGCCCGACGAGCCGCAACCCGCGCCGCGCGAGCCGGGCGGCGACGTCGAGGTGGCCGAGCTCGACGTGGGCGATGCTGAGGTCGTGCAACGCGTCCGCACGCTGGGCTTTCGTGCCGCGGACCTCGGTCAGGGAGATGGTGGCGCGCGGGTCGGCGCTGGCGCTCACGCGACGAACCACCCCGTCGTCAGGCCGAGCCCGGGCACGGTCACGCACACCGGTCCGGGCGGGACCTCGGCGCGGAACCAGCCCTCGGCGTCCGGCTGGAGCGACCGGGTCGAGCTCGGGGTGCGGACCTCGACGGGGACGACCTCGTCCAGCAGCCCGGTCAGGTGCGGGGAGTCGAGCTGGAGGTGGAGGCGGCCGGCGCCGACGTGGAAGACGAGCTGGCGGGACGGACCGCGCACCGGTTCTTGGACCGGCTCCATGGCAGCGAATCCGGTGGGGCGCGGGGTGAGGACGGGCGGCGGGGCGTCGGTGTGGAACAGGTCGGCGAGCTCGTCGAGCAACGGGTCCCTCATCGCAGCGCCTCCACCTTCCGGCGCAGCTCCGCCAGGCACCGGCTGCGGGTCGACCCGACGTTCCCCACCTTCATCCCCAGGGCGTCGGCAACCTGTGCATAACTCAGTTCCGGGCTGTGGGCAGCTATGCGCAGGAGCCGCTGGCAACGTTCGTTCAACGTCATCAGCGCGCTCCACAGCCGGCGCTGCCGATCGGTGGTGACGGCCACCTCGTCCGGGGTGGGCAGCGTCGACTCCGGCTCCCACAGGTCGTACGACACCTCGCGACCTCGGGTGCGCAGCACGGCGATCGACTGACGGGTGGCGGTACGGACCAGCCACACGCCCAGCGCCTCCGGCTGCCGGATGCGGGAGAGGTGTTCGGCCAGGCTGAGCCACGTGCACTGGTAGACGTCGGCCGCGTCCGCGTGGCTCAGGCGGAACGATCTGGGCACCGACCAGACCAGTCTGGAATAGCGCTCGACCAGGACGTCCCAGCCGCACGAGCCGGACCGCCAGCCGACGAGAACCTCTGTGTTCGAGTCCATGCCATTTGGAGTCGAACCCCGGCTCAGCCGCTCCCGCGCTCACCCGAAAGTGGTTTGTCCACAGGTGTGGAGGAACTCGTCCACACTTGTGGACAACTACAGCTTGTGGAGGCGCTCCACGGCCTCGTCGATCACCGCGTCCTGCTTGCAGAACGCGAACCGGATCAGGTGCTTCCAGTCGTCCGGGTGGTCCGTGAACACCTGGACGGGCACCGCGGTGACGCCGATCTTGGCGGGCAGGTCGCGGCACAACGCCAGTCCGTCCGTGTAGCCCAACGGCCGGACGTCGGCACAGATGAAGTACGTGCCCTCCGACGACCGGACCTCGAAACCAGCCGCACGAAGCCCCTCGGCCAGACGCGCGCGCTTCGACGCGAGGGAGTCGCGCAACGACGACACCCAGTCCAGCTCGGCGGTCAGGGCGTGCGCGACGGCGGGCTGGAACGGAGCCCCGCCCACGAAGGTCATGAACTGCTTGGCCGCGCGCACCGCGCCGACCAGCTCGGCCGGCCCGCACACCCAGCCGATCTTCCAGCCGGTGCAGTTGAACGTCTTGCCGGCGCCGGAGATCGACAGCGTGCGCTGCGCCATCCCCGGCAGCGAGGCCAGCGGGATGTGCACGAGCCCGTCGAACACCAGGTGCTCGTAGACCTCGTCGGTGATCGCCAGCAGGTCGTGCTCGACGCACAGCGCCGCGATCGCTTGGAGCTCCTCCAAGCGGAAGACGGTCCCGGTCGGGTTGTGCGGCGAGTTCACCAGGATCGCCCGCGTCCTGGGCGTCACGGCGGCGCGCAACGCGTCGACGTCCAACGCCAGCCGCCCCGACGCGTCCTCGCGCAGCCCGACGGACACCCGCGAGGCCCCGGCCATCGCCACCGAGGCGGCGTAGGAGTCGTAGTACGGCTCGATGAGGATGACCTCGTCACCGGCCTCGACCAGCGCCAGCAACGAGGCCGCGATGGCCTCGGTGGCACCGACCGTGACCAGCACCTCGGTGTCCGGGTCGTGGGAGAGCCCGTAGCGCGACCGGTGGGCGGCGACGGCCCGGCGCAGCACCGGCATGCCGGGACCGGGCGGGTACTGGTTGACCCCCGATCCGATCGCGGACTGGGCCGCCGCGAGCATCGACTCCGGACCGTCGGTGTCGGGGAAGCCCTGACCGAGGTTGACGGCGTCGTGCTGCACGGCCAGCGCCGTCATCTCCGCGAAGATGGTCGACGTGAACGGCTGCAACCGGGGAACTAGCGCTGGTACCCGCACAACTCAGGATCTTCACGGACAATGGTCGTGTGGAGCAACTGACCGCCGCTGACCAGCAGAAGCGCACGGACCTGCGCAAGATGAAGCTCGTCGCCACGAGCTTCCTCGTGGGCGCGACGGTCATCTTCTTCGGCACGCACGCCTTCGAAGGTGCCTGGGTCGGGTACGTGCGGGCCGCCGCCGAGGCCGGCATGGTCGGCGCCCTCGCCGACTGGTTCGCCGTGACGGCCCTGTTCAGGCGCCCTCTCGGCCTGCCGATCCCGCACACCGCGATCATCCCCGAGCGCAAGAACATGTTCGGCAAGACGCTCGGCGACTTCGTAGGCGTCAACTTCCTCAGCCCCGAGGTCGTGCAGGACAAGCTGCGCCGGGCGGGGATCGCCGAACGCGCTGGGGCGTGGCTCAAGCAGCCGGAGAACGCCGAGCGGGTCACCACCGAGATGGCCAACGTCCTCAAGGGCGCGATCACCGTGCTCAAGGACGACGTGGTCCAGGCCGTCGTCGAGCAGGCGATCGTCAAGCGGGTCACCGCGAAGCCGTGGGGGCCGCCGCTGGGCAAGCTGCTCAACCAGGTGCTCACCGACGGCGCGCACCACAAGCTCGTCGACCTCATGTGCGACCGCGCGTACGAGTGGGTGCGCGACAACCACGACAAGGTCAGCCTCATCGTCTCCGACCGCGCGCCCACGTGGTCGCCCAAGTTCGTCGACTCGCTGCTCGGCGACAAGGTCTACACCGAGCTCGTCAACTTCGCGTGGGCGGTGAAGACCGATGTCAACCACCCGATGCGGCTCGCCGTGGACCAGTTCCTGATCGAGTTCTCGAGCGACATGCAGACCGACCCGTCGACCATGCAGAAGGCCGAGCAGGTCAAGCAGCAGGTGATCAACCACCCGGACGTGCAGAAGCTGATCAGCAGCGCGTGGGGCACGGCCAAGAAGATGCTCATCGACGCCGCCGAGGACCCGTCCAGCGAGCTGCGCAGGCGCGTCACGCAGGGCCTGGTCACGCTCGGCACGAACCTGACCGACGACCCGAAGCTGCGCGCCAAGGTCGACGGGTGGCTGGAGCAGGCCGCCGGGTACGTCGTGAGCAACTACCGCGGGGAGATCACCACGCTCATCACCGACACGGTCGAGCGCTGGGACGCCGAGGAGACCTCGCGCAAGATCGAGCTGCAGGTCGGCAGGGACCTGCAGTTCATCCGAATCAACGGGACCGTGGTCGGCGCGCTCGCCGGCCTGGTGATCTACACCGTGGCCAACGTGCTGTTCTGAGACGACGCGCGGCTTCGTTTTCGGAACGTCCGCGCCTTCTCGCGGTTGCCGCACACCCGCATCGAGCACCAGGTGCGCGAGCGGTTGCGCGAACGGTCGAAGAACGCGCGCCCGCAGTCCTCGGCGGGACAGATCTTGAAGCGTTCCCAGGAGCCCAGTACCGCGAGCCGGGCCGAGGCGGCCAGCACCGCGCCCAGCGCGTCCGAGCTCGACAGCACCGGGACGCCGTCGGTGAGCTCGATGTGCACCACGCCGGCGGCCGTCTGCGGTCCCGACGACCCCTCGATGGACGACCTCAGGGCCGCACGGGCCGCGCGCGCCTGCTCGATCTCGCTGCTCCGCCCGAGGCCGCGCTCGGTCACCCACGCGCGCCAGGAGGCTTCACTGTCCAGTACGTGTCGAGTGTTCAGGAAGTCGAGCAGCAGCTCGACGTCGTGATCCCAGCCGACAGTCAGACCAGTCACCCCACCACTGTAGGCGCCACGGCGGTTGCCCGTCAGCGCGTTCGAGGAATACACCCGGTGTATACCTCGTGTGTATAGTGCTCGCCATGTCGATCGGACACGCACTGTTGGGGCTGCTCGAGGGCGGTCCACGGCACGGTTACGACCTCAAGCGCGCCTACGACGAACGCTTCGGTCAGGACCGGCCCCTGCACTACGGGCAGGTGTACTCGACCCTGTCGCGACTGCTGAAGAACGGCTTCGTCACCGAGGCGGGCGTGGAGGCCGGCGACGGCCCGGAACGCAAGCGCTACGCCATCACCGATGCCGGGGTCACTGATGTGGAACGCTGGCTCGGCACGCCGGAGAAGCCCGAGCCGTACCTGCAGAACACGCTGTACGCGAAGGTCGTGCTGGCCCTGCTCTCCGGCCGCAGCGCCACCGAGGTGCTCGACGCGCAACGGTCGGCGCACCTCGCCACGATGCGCGGGCTGACCAGGCGCAAGGTCGACGGAGACCTCGCCGACCAGCTCATCTGCGACTTCGCCCTGTTCCACCTCGAAGCCGACCTGCGGTGGCTCGAACTGACCGCCGCCCGCCTGGACCAGCTGGCCGTGGAGGTCACGCGATGAGCCTGTTGAGGGCCGAGGGCCTGACCAAGTCGTTCGGCAAGACCCGCGCGCTCGACGGCGCCGGCATCTCCGTCCGCGAGGGCGAGGTGGTCGCGGTGATGGGACCGTCGGGCTCCGGCAAGTCCACGCTGCTGCACTGCCTCGCGGGCATCCTCCCGCCGGACGAGGGCACGGTGCACTACGGCGACCGGGACCTGACGGCGATGAACGACGGCGCCCGCAGCGAGCTGCGGCGCACCGAGTTCGGGTTCGTCTTCCAGTTCGGCCAGCTCGTGCCGGAGCTGACCTGCCTGGAGAACGTCGCGTTGCCGCTGCGCCTGAGCGGTTTGAAGCGCAAGGACGCCGAACTGGCCGCGACGGACTGGCTCACCCGGCTGGAGGTCGACGGAGTCGCCGACCAGCGCCCCGGCGAGACGTCCGGAGGTCAGGGGCAACGCGTCGCGGTCGCCCGCGCCCTGGTCACCGCGCCGAAGGTGATCTTCGCCGACGAACCGACCGGCGCGCTCGACTCGCTCAACGGCGAACGCGTCATGCACCTGCTCACGACCGCGGCCCGCGAGACGGGTGCCGCCGTCGTGCTCGTCACCCACGAACCGCGCGTCGCCGCCTACTCCGACCGTGAGGTCGTCGTGCGCGATGGGCGTTCACGGGACGTGGAGTTCGCACGGTGAACCGCACGATCGCAGACCTCGCGCTCGGGGTCCGGCTGGCCGTCGGGGGCAGCCGGAAGTCGTGGGTGAGGCTCCTGCTCCAGGGCCTGGGCATCGGGCTGGGCGTGGCGTTGCTGCTGTTCGCGGCCGCGGTGCCGAGCGTGGTCGAGGCGCAGGACGTCCGGGAAGACGCGCGGAACCCGGTGTCCGAGGGCAGCGGACCGGTGCTGCTGCTGGCGGACCGGCAGGGGCACGCGTTCCGCAACGACTACATCCTCGGCTCGTACCTCAAGGCGCTCACGCCGGACGCGCCCCCGCCGCCCGGGATTCCCAGGGTGCCGGGGAACGGCGAGATCTTCGTGTCGCCCGCGCTCGCCGACCTGCTGGCGGCACCCGGCGTGGAGCTGCTGAAGCCGCGCTTCCCGCAGCGGGTCGTCGGCACGATCGGCCAGGCGGGCCTGCTCAACCCCGGCGAGCTGCTGTTCTACGCCGGCGACGACTCGCTCGTGGCGGACGAGGAGACCAACGTCGTCCGGAGCTGGGGCGTCACGCTCAACAGCGGGTCGGTCGACCCGCTGATGTGGATGCTCAGCGTCGTCGGCCTGGTGGTGCTGCTGTTCCCGGTGCTCGTGTTCGTCGGCGTCGCCACCCGGCTGTCGGCGGCGCAGCGCGACCGCAGGCTGGCCGCGCTGCGCCTGGTGGGAGCGGCGGCGAGCCGCGTGCGGCTGATCGCGTCCGGTGAGGCGCTGGCCGGTGCGGCCGCCGGGCTGGTCGTCGGCTTCGGGGTGTTCTTCGCGATCCGGCCGGCGGTCGACCGGATCAGCATCCGGCAGCTGTCCGCGTTCCCGTCCGACGTCACGCCGACGGTCGCGCTGACGCTCACGGTGGTGCTCGCCGTGCCGGTCCTCGCGGTGGTCACGTCGCTCTTCGCGATGCGCCGGACGATCATCGAACCGCTGGGCGTGGTGCGGGACCAGAAACCGGTGCGGCGCCGGATCTGGTGGCGCCTCGTGCCGGTCGCGGCCGGGGTGGTGCTGCTGGGCAGCCAGGTCGGCAGGCTCACCTCGACCACCAAGCCCGGCACGATGCCGGTGGTGGCCGGCGTGGTGCTGCTCATGCTCGGCATCCCGATGGTGCTGCCGTGGCTGGTCGAACGCGTCGTCTTTCGGATGCGCGGCCGCACGCCGGCGCTGCAGCTCGCCGTGCGCCGACTGCAGCTCGACAGCGGCACGGCGGCCCGTGTCGTCGGCGGTGTCGCCGTCGTGCTCGCGGGCACCGTGACGCTGCAGATGATGCTGGCCGGAGTCGAGCAGGAGGTGCGGGCCGAGCAGAAGCAGGAAGCGAACTACCGCTACCTCAACGTCTCCCCGAACCCGCTGGCGGACGTGGACCCCGGCGCTCTCGTCGCGACCCTGGAGAAGAGCACCGGCGTGACCCGCGTCCACCGGATCGACGAGGTCACCGGGCAGATCGGCGACGACCCGTACGTCCCGGTCGTCATCGGTTCGTGCGCGGCGCTGGCCGTCCAGTCGATCGTCCCGGACTGCACCGACGGCAAGGCCTACGTCGTCCCGTTCGCGGGCGGCAACCGGAACCCGCGGCAGGGCGACGTCCTGACCGTGCGGAAGTCCGGCGAGAAGTGGACCGTGCCCGCGGTGGAGACGATCAGGGGTTCCCGGCAGGGCCTGGTGCTGACCCCGGCGGCGGCCCGCGGTCTCACGCCGGCGCGGACCGAGTACCTCGCCGAGATCGACCGCGAGCTGCCCGACGCCGCCGAGCACGCGCGCAACGCCCTGGCGGGCTACGGCTGGCGGGTGAGCAGCTACTTCACGGGCCAGGACGGCACCTCGGAGGCGGAGCAGGCGTTCGGCGTGGTCCGCCGCGCGCTGCTCGCCGGTGCGTTCCTGACGCTGCTCGTCGCGGCCGGGTCGTTGCTGGTCGTGGCGCTCGAGCAGGTGCGGGAACGGCGCAGGCCGCTCGCGGTGATGGCGGCGAGCGGGGTGCCGCGCGGCACGCTCGCGAGGTCGTTGCTCTGGCAGAACGCCCTGCCGCTCGCGCTCGCGACGGTCGTGTCGCTCGCCACCGGCATCGGGCTCGGCGTGCTGGTGATGCGGGTCTTCGGGTCCGAGATCGCGTTCGACTGGGCGGGGATCGGCCTCATGACGGCGGTCATGACCGGCCTGACCCTCGCGGTCACCGCTCTGACGCTGCCCTCGCTGAGAAGGGCGACCGGAGCGCTGGGCCTGCGGACCGAGTAGTCCTGCTCGTCACCTCGTGCTCTGCCAGGCGGTCCTGCACCAGCCCGTGCCGGAACTGGTAGCAGGCCCCCGCCCGGCAGAGCACGCCGAGCTTGCGCGAGTCCTCCAGGAACACCATCAGCTCCCAGGGCAGCTTCCCGCGCAGCGCCAGCCAGATCCGCGCGACGGTGAACCACCACCAGCGCAGGTGCAGCACGGCGAGCGCGAACCCGAGCATCAGCCCCGACGCGAGCCCGAGCCCGACCATCCCGGTCTGGCCGGGGCCGAACACCAGTGCCGCCGCGGAACCGAAGACCACCGCCAGCACCAGGGACCCGGTCCACACCGCGATCCGGTCGCGCGCCATCGTCCACAGAGGACTGGAGGCCTGCGAGAGCTCGGCGGCGCTCGTCAACGCGAACCGCAGCGCGATCGCCACGGCGAGGCCGAGTCCGACGACGAGCCCGGCCGCGAGTCCGTACAGGGCACCGAAAACCAGTCCGCCGGCCAGTCCCACGACGCCGGGGACGAGCAGCAGACTGCGCCAGATCCCCAGTCGTGACTTGGCTTTGCGCTCGTGCGAGGCAGTCAGGGCGGCCGCGCCGACGGCGACGCCGGCGACCAGACCCGTGATGGGCGCGAGCTTCGGCGTGATCGAGTAGGCCATCAGCCAGGCGACGCCGAACCCGCCGATCGCGCCCAGCACGACGGCGCCGAGCACCGCGAGCCACGTGCTGCCGACCGACCGGCGCAGCTCCCACCAGGCCAGTTCGCGGATGCCGCGGTCGCGCATCTCGTGGGCGAGGAACTCGAGCCACTTGCGCGCCTTGTCCCGCGGCCACACCTGCGAGGCACCGGCGTGGTGCGCGAACGCCCTGTTGCCGAACGCCCGCGAGACCAGCTCGTCGCAGAGGTGGTCGGAGATCGCCCGCGCGTCGGGGAAGCGGCCGCGGTCGAGCAGTTCCGTCGGTTCGGCCTCGCTGTCGGCGTAGACCATGCTGGCGAGCCACATCGTGAGCGGCGTGGACAACGCCTCCGCGAGCCGGCCGTCCGGTTCCTCGCGCAGCTGGATGAACACCGGCTCCCACCGCGCCGCGCCCCGGCTGTCGGCGGTGGAGCGCAGGTGGGCGGCGACCTCCTCCAGGTCGAGCGGTGCCAGTTCGACGACGTCCGCGCCCGGCACGGCACCGGCGGCGTGGACCGCCTGCGCGAACTCGGCCGTGCGGCAGGTCAGCACCAGCGGCCGGTTCGCGGGGAACGCCTTGACGATGCGGGCCAGCGCGTCCGCGCGCTGGTGGCCTGGCAGGTCGTCCAGGCCGTCGAGCACCGGCAGCACGAGGCGTTGCTCGACCAGCAGGTCGCCGGCGTAGCTGCCGTACAGCTCGGTGTTGCGCAGCGCCGGGTGGTCCTCGTACAGCCGCCGGGTGAGCCACGTGCGGATGTCCTCGACCGCGGGGTTCCACGTCGACAGCGGCAGCAGGACGGGCACCATGCCGCCGTCGTAGCGGTCGAGCAGGCCGCACGTCAGCAGCATCGCGACGGTCGACTTGCCGGTGCCCGCGTCGCCGATGACCACCAGGCGGTGGTTGGGCTGCCGTTCGAACGCGCCGACGACCGCGTCGCTGCGTCCCGGCGGGGCGGTGCGCCCGTCGCTCACGTCCAGCTCGGGGGCCGTCCAGTGCAGGTCGAGCAGGTCGGGTTCGACGAGGCCGCGCGACCGCACCTCCTCGTTCCACTGCGACTGCAGACCGACGGCGAGCGCACGGCACGCGGCGTCGAGGTGCTCGTCCGTGCTCAGCGCGGCGTTGTGCCTGCGCCGGAGCCACGGGTCGAGCAGCGCCAGCAGACCCAGGAACGCCAGCGCGAGCGCGATCAGCCACAGGTGCGGGTCGATGCCGTGGTCGGTGACGAACAGACCCGCCGCGGTGAGCAGCGCGGTCAGCACGCAGCCGGTCAGCAACGCCTGCTGACGGAATCGGGACATGCGTCGAATCATGACGCACCGCTTGCACCCCGGGTCGATTCAGTGACCCGTGTCGTGACGTTCAGTTGTTGATCACAGATGCCAGTGCAGATCACCGAAAGTCAGGAACTGGCCGTCGTGCCGGATGCTGACCCCGAAGTCCTGCCGACGAGGTTCGCCCAGGTCACGCCACTGCTCGACGGCCGCTTCGGCCGCGTCCCACAGCCGGCGCGGACCGCCCTGGTCGACGTGCGAGCCGTGGTGGTACACCCAGGACCCGTCCGAATGGGCCAACCGGTCCTGGCCCGCGACGACGCCGGACAGCGCGATCCCGGCGAAGAACTCGAACGGACTGGCCGGGTCGGTCGCGGTCGCGAAAGGGAGCGTCGTCCTGCGGCGGTCGAACTCGCCCTCGCCGGCGAACTCGCCCTCGCCGGCGAGCGCGGGTGGGTGGGCGTGTGCGCGCAGCGGCATGAAACGCCCGTCCTCGGCCAGGACGCGGCCCTCGCCGGTGCCGTCGCCGTTCGACGAGACCAGCACGAGCCCGGCGCCGATCGGGCGGTGCAGCGTCGTGACGACCAGGCCGCCGGGCCGGGTCTGCTCCAGCCAGGCGGACGGGATCGCCGAGACGGAGCACGTCGCCAGCACGCGGTCGTACGGTGCGCGCCCCGGATGGCCGAGAGCGCCGTCGCCCGTGACGCACGTCGGCTCGAAACCGTTGCGGTGCAGTCGTTCGCGCGCCCGTCGCGAGAGGTTCGAGTCGACGTCGACCGTCGTCACGTTCGCGGAACCCGCCACGTGGCACAGCAGTGCCGCGTTGTAGCCCGTGCCGGTGCCGACCTCCAGCACCGACTGTCCTCTGTGGACGTCGAGCGCCGCCAGCATGATCGCCATGATCGTCGGCATGCTGGACGAGCACGTCGGTGTGCCTCCGGTCACCGTGTCGTCGCCGTCGAACTGGGTAACCCAGACCCGGTCGGCGTAGACCAGTTCCAACCAGTCCGGGTGTGCCGCGGTGACGCGTTCCCAGTCGCCGTCGTGGAGCTGGCGGTAGAAGTGCGGCAGGAACTCGTGCCGGGGAACGGCGCGGAAAGCCTTGAGCCACCGGGAGTCGTGCAGCACGCCGTCGCCGAGCAGGTGGTCCGCCAGCTCGGCCCGCAGGGCTCCGGCGTCGTCCATGTCACCCGTCACGGTAGTCCTGTGGCGGAGCCCACGCAGCTGCTGCTAGCAGAGTGCTTGCAACTGCTAGCACCCCTCGCTAACGTGGTCGGTGGCAGAGGAACGGGAGCGGGAACAGTGGACAAGTCCATCGACAAAGCAGTCGCGGACCTCGGCCGCAACATCGGTGAGTACATCCGCGAGCAGCGCAACACCGCCAAGATCTCCTTGCGGGAGCTGGCGAAGCAGGCGGGTGTCTCCAACCCCTACTTGAGCCAGATCGAGCGAGGACTGCGCAAGCCCAGCGCGGAGATCCTCCAGCAGATCGCCAAGGGGCTGCGCATCTCGGCGGAGGCGCTCTACGTCGAAGCCGGGATCCTCCAGCAGCGCGAAGGCGGTGCGCTGGCGGACGCCATCGTCGCCGCGACCGATCTGACCGAGCGGCAGAAGCAGGTGCTGCTCGACGTCTACGAATCTTTCAGGCGGGAGAACGCCGCCAAGAACTCAGAGGAGTGATCTCCATGCCGAAGCTCACCCAGGACGACGTCCGCAAGGCCGCCGAGCAGGGCGCCCACGCCGCGCGCCAGGCCCTTCTCGCCGCGCTCGGCGCCGGTGACCTCGCCGCCAAGGCCGTGGTCGAGGCCCTGACCAAGGCCAAGGAGCGCGCCGACGAGGCCCGCACCCAGGCCAAGGACCTGCCCGCCGAGCTGGACGGCCTGCGCGAGAAGCTGCAGCCGGCCGAGCTGAAGAAGCTCGTCGACGCCTACACCGCGTCCGCGGTGAACCTGTACACCTACCTCGCGGAGCAGGGCGAGCAGACGCTGGAGCAGATCAAGGCCCAGCCGCAGGTCAAGCAGGCCGTGGAGCAGGTCGAGCAGGCCGTCGGTGTCGCGCAGAAGCGCGCCGAGACCGCCGCCGCCGACGCAAAGGTGCTCGCCGACGACGTCCTCGGCAAGGTGACCCGCCGCACCCGTTCGGTCGGCGAGAAGGTCGCCAACCAGGTCGAGGACGGCGCCGAGAGGCTGGCCGAGGAGATCGTCGAGGTCGGTGGCGAGGCCGCGCACGAGGTGCGCAGCACGACCCGCAAGGCCGCGAACCGCACCGCGCCGCGCAAGCCGGCCACCACGACCCGCAGCACCACCACCGCTGCGAAGAAGACCACGCCGAACACCACCAAGTGATTCGGGTCTGAGGTTTTCCTCCGAGAGGGGAGCGGTCCGAACGGACCGCTCCCCTCTCGCCGTACCGGCACGTAGTCTGGGTGCGTGTTCGTAATCCCGCCCTTCAGCATCTGGTACCTCGACGGCTTCGTGTACTTCGTGCTCGACCTCGGGTTCACCGTCCTGGGGTTGTTCGCGTTCTTCCACGCGCTGACCCAGAAGGTGGACGCCTACACCGCGATCGAGCGCATGACCAAGCCCGCCTGGCTGGGCATCACCGGTGGTGGGACGGCGGCGATGCTGTTGTTCTCACCGGGTGGCATCGGGTCGATCTTCTGGCTGGCCGGCCTGGTCGCCGTGCTCGTGTACATGGTGGACGTGCGCCCCAAGCTGATCGAGGTGCAGCGCGGCGGCCCCCGCTGGTGATCACGCGGTCCTACGGCTCCGGCTCGCCGGTGACCCTGGTCGCCCACGGGCTCGGCGCCACGCCCGGCGAGGCGCGCATCCCCGCCTCCGGGCTGCCGGGAACGCGCGTCGTCGTGACGCTGCCGTCGCACGGGGACGCCCCCGACGCGCCGCCCGGCTACTGGGACTACGGCCGGATCGCGGCGGATCTGACGTCCGTTCCCGCTGACCAGGCCGTCGGTGTCTCGCTGGGAGCCGGGGCGTTGGTCAGGGTGCTGTCCGCCGAACCCGATCGTTTTCACCGCGTGGCCCTGCTGCTGCCCGCGGTTCTGGACCGGCCGCGTCCGTCGTTCACGTTGCAGCAGCTCTCCGACCTGACGGTCGGACCTCCCGCCTACGTCGCCGAACGCCGTGCCGCGTTGTCCCGCCTGGAGGCCGCGGCCTCGCAGCTGCCGGGCCAGGTCGCCGTCGCGGACGCGTCGGTGCTGAGCGCCGTGACGGTTCCAGTGCTGGTCATCGGGGCGGTCGGCGACCCGCTGCACCCCGAGGACGTGGCGGAGGAGACCGCCGCCGCGTTCCCCGCCGGTGAGCTGTGGCTGGTCGACTCGCCCGCGCCGATGATCACCCACCGCACGGAGATCCGCCACAGGTTGACGTCGTTCTTCGGCGGGTAGCCGGAGTGCATGGCTGAACAGAAGAAGATCGCGTTCCTGGTGGACATGGAGGGCATCGAGCAGGTCGAGCTCACCGACCCGTGGCAGCACGTCGAGAAGGCCGGTGGCGTTCCCCGCCTGCTCGCGCCGAAGCTCGGCGAGGTGAAGGGCTTCCACCACCTCACGCCCGCGGACTCGTTCCCCGTGGACGGCACCTTCGCCGACGCGTCCGCCGACGACTACGACGGCGCCGTCATTCCAGGCGGCGTGGCCAATGCCGACTTCCTCAGGATGGACTCCGACGCCGTGGCGCTGGTGAAGGCCCTGGTGGCGGCGGGCAAGCCGGTCGCGTCGATCTGCCACGGCCCGTGGCTGCTGGTCGAGGCGGACGTGGTGCGCGGCAAGATGCTGACTTCGTTCCCGAGCCTGCAGACCGACGTCCGCAACGCGGGCGGCGACTGGGCCGACCAGGAGGTCCGGGTCTGCGACATGAACGGGTGGACGCTCGTGACCTCCCGCAACCCCGACGACCTGCCGGCGTTCAACCGCGAGGCCCTGAAGGCGTTCGGTCTCTCCGAGTAACCGGGATCTGCAGCTCCCGGCACCGTTCTCTCCTAGAGGCGCGTCCGGGCGTAGTGCTTCATGGCGTCACGGGTCCACTCGGCCATGTTGCCGCCGCCTTCGACCTCGAAGTTGGCCCGGAACTCGTCCGAGTCGACGTAGAGGTCGCCCAGCCCCGAGTAGGACTCCCGGTTGGGCGTCCAGCTCAGGCAGATCCAGCGGTAGTGGCGGTCGATCTGCTCCTGCGTCTCGGGAGCGTCGACCGCCGAACCCGCGGTGTACAGGCCGCCGAGCTTCTCGGCGATGTCGCGCCACTCGGCCATGAACCGGTCCGCGTCGGCCCGCTTCCAGCCCTGCATCTTCTGGCGGCTCTCGGCGATGTGCTCCCTCGCACCCTCGCCGTAGCGTTCGACGAGCTCCGCCTCGTGCCGCTCCTGCTCCTTGGCGTCGAAGCCGTCGAACAGCTCCTCCATCTTCACCTCGTCCCCTCCTTCCAGTTCGGCGATGGTCCGCGCGACGGTGTTGGCGAGCCGGTCCAGCCGCTGCTTCTCGTCCTGCAGCCACCGGTGGTGGTCGCGCAGGACCGTGAGCTGGTCCGTGCCGTTCAACATCCGTGCCACCACGTCGAGGCCCAGGCCCAGGTCGCGCAGCAGCAGGATCTGCTGCAGGCGGTGGACCTGCTCCTTCTCGTAGTAGCGGTAGCCGTTGTCACCGATCCAGGCCGGTGGCAGCAGCCCGATCGAGTCGTAGTGCCGCAGCGTCCTGGACGTCACCTTGGACATCCGGGCCACCTGGGCGATCGACCAGGCCATGTCGGCTCCCTTCGCGCTCTGGAAACGACGGTAGGGGTTGACGCAGCGTCAAAGTCAAAGCGAGTTTGAGAGTATGGATCCCGTGTGGACCATCGCCGGGTCGTTGGACCCCCAACCAGTGCTTTCTCGCCTTGATCTGGTGCCTGCGCCCGTCGAGGCAGCTCTGAAGGTCTTGGACGGTGCCGACCGCGTCGCCGTCGCCGAGATCGACGCCTCGCTCGCGGACACCGCCGAGTTCTGCGCGCACTACGGCTCGCCCCTCGCCGCCTCGGCGAACTGCGTCGTCGTCGCCGGCAAGCGCGGTGACGTGGTCCGTTACGCGGCCTGCATGGTCCTCGCGACCATGCGCGCCGACGTGAACGGGGTCATCCGCAAGCGGCTCGACGCGCGCAAGGCGTCGTTCGCGCCGATGGACGAGGCCGTGGCGTTGACCGGCATGGAGTACGGCGGCATCACGCCCATCGGCGTGCCCGCGGACTGGCCGATCCTCGTGTCGCCCGAGGTGGCCGCCGCCCCCGAGCTGATCGTGGGCAGCGGCATCCGCGGCAGCAAGATCCTGATCCCCGTCGACGTGCTGATGAACCTGCCCGGCGCCGAGGTCCTGCCGGATCTAGCCCGCGTACTTGACCAGTAGCTCGATCGCCTCGTCGACGTCGTCCGTCACGAGGATCCACTGCTCGGCCTCCCGGCCCGCCGCCAGCTTCTGCACGAGCGGCGCGGCCGGGACCTCGTCGGTCCAGAACGCCTTGCCGAGGAACACCATGGGCGCGGCCGGGCCGACGCTGCCGTAGTAGTTCTGCGTGAAGTCCTGGAAGACCTCCTGGACCGTGCCCGCCTTGCCCGGCGTGTAGACGATGCCGCCGGTCGCGACGGTCAGCAGGCCCTCCTCGCGCACCGAGTTCGCGAAGTACTTCGCGTGCAGCTCGCAGGCCGGGTTGGGCGGCTCGTGGCCGTAGAACCAGGTCGGGATGCCGATCGTGCGCGGGATGTCGAAGTGCGGCAGCTCCGGGAACGCCGCCAGCCAGCGGCCGATCGACTCGTCGTCGCTGCCGAACGACGGGGCCTTGGCGATGTCGCGCAGGACCTCGGTGTCGGGGGAGCCGAGGCGCACGCCCAGCGGCACGGCCTCCATCGCGCCCGGTCCGCCGCCGGTCAGGACGGTGAAGCCGGACTTGCCGAGCGCGGCACCCAGCTCGACGGCGTTGCGGTAGCCGTCCGAGCCCCTGGCCAGCGCGTGGCCTCCCATGACCGCCACCGGCGAGCCCGTGAGCACCTCGTCGAGGGCCTCGGTGATCGAGTGGTCGTGCAGGCGTTCGGCTAGCGCGTGCAACGGGTCGGGGTGGTGGCCCTGGCGCTTGCTGTGGCGGTAGATCACCGCGTCCGGGGTGTCCGCGTACGACGCCGGGTTCGCCGGGTCGAAGCCCTCGAACAGCTCCGCCGGCGTGTAGAGCGACGACCGGTACACGTCGTAGGGCAGGTCGGGGATCACCGGGAAGATCAACGCTCCCGCGGCCTCCGCCCGCCGCTGCATGCTCTCGCCGAGCGTGCAGCCGAGGAACAGGGCGCCGTCCAACGGCACCCGCACGTCCTCGCGGGTGAGGTCCAGTCCGATGATGACGGCTTTGCGCAGGTCGGGCTGTGCCCGAAGCTGGTCGTGGCCGGTGATTTCGATCCGCACGGGAAAAAGACTAAGCCTCGGGCGAACCAACGGGGCCCGGTATCCGAATCACTGGTGGGAACCACAGGTCCGCTCGCCACCCCGACGAGCGGCCCCGCGGGCCGCTCTGCCCAGAAAGGTTCCCCGCAATGGTTGTCGAACAGCTGACCGGCTGCGCCGCCCGTGGTGCCCGAGTGGTGGACCCCCACCGCGTCGAGTACCTGGACTGCGGTGGCTACGGAGTCCCGCTGCTGGGCCACGCCCACCCCGAGGTCGTGCGTGCCGTGGTCGGCCAGGTGCGCAGGCCGTCCCTGCTGGACCGCCTGATGCTCGACCTGGTCACGCCCCACGGCCTGGACCACGTCCACACCTTCGCCTCGGCCTCCGAGGCCGCCCAGTTCGCCGTGGCCCTCGCACAGGCCAACGGCCGCCCACGCGTCCTGACGACGGGCGACGTCCCGTACGGCGGCATCGACTCGTTGCGCGCCACTCTCGCTGCCGGACCACCCGCGTGCGTGATGGTCGAACCGGTCCGCGGCGTCTCGCTGCCTCCCAACGGCTACCTCAAGGCCGTGGCCGAGGTGTGCCGCGAGCAGGGCGCACTGCTGGTGGTCGACGAGACCCGCTCGGGCCTGGGCCGGCTGGGCGTCTGGTGGGGCGCCGACCTCGACGAGGTGACGCCCGACATCCTGCTGGTCGGCGAGGGCCTGTCCGGCGGAGTCCTGCCGATCGCCGCCGTCGTCGCCTCCGCGGCCGTCGAGGTGCCGCTGTGGCGCGGCCACGACGCCGTGTCGCCGCTGGCCTCCGCCGCCGTCAACGCCTGCCTGCGCGTCATCGCCTCCGAGGGCCTGGTCGAACGGGCCAAGCTGCTGGGCGACGAGCTCCTGTACGGCCTGCGGGCCGTGGTCGCCGGCAAGGCCCACGCCACCGGGCGCGGTCTGCTGCTCGGTGTCGAGCTGCCGGACAAGAAGGCGGCCGACGTGTTCACCGGCGAGCTGCTGCGGCTGCGGGTGCTCGCCGACTTCCGCGGGCGGACCGTCAGCTTCACGCCGCCCGCGGTCATGTCGGCGGCCGACGCCGGGTGGATGGTGGAGGCCGTGGGCAGGGCGGCGAACAAGATCTGACGTCCGGTGGGGCGCGCCGCGGCGGGTGCGCCCCACCGGGCTCAGAAGATCACCGTCTGGTTGCCGTGCACCAGCACGCGGTCCTCCAGGTGCCACCGCAGCCCGCGCGCCAGCACCACCTTCTCGATGTCGCGCCCCTTGCGGACCATGTCCGCCACCGAGTCGCCGTGGTGCACGCGCAGCACGTCCTGCTCGATGATCGGCCCGGCGTCCAGGTCGGCCGTCACGTAGTGGCAGGTGGCGCCGACCAGCTTCACGCCGCGGCGGTGCGCCTGGTGGTACGGGCGGGCGCCGATGAACGACGGCAGGAAGCTGTGGTGGATGTTGATCGTGCGGCCGGCCCAGGCCGCGCACAGCTCCGGCGGCAGGATCTGCATGAAGCGCGCCAGCACCACGGCGTGCGGGTCGTGCTTCTCCACCAGCAGGCGCAGCTGGGCGAACGCCGCCTGCTTGCCCTCGGGGTCGTTCACCGGGAACCGCACGTGGTGGAACGGGATGCCGTGCGCGCGCGTGATGTCGCCCAGCTCGGGGTGGTTGCCGATGACGGCGGACACCTCGACGTCGAGCTCACCGGTCGCGACCCGCGCCAGCAGGTCGTACAGGCAGTGGCCCTCCTTCGACACGAGGATCACCACGCGCTTGCGCGACCCCGTGTCGGTCACCGTCCACGTCGACTGCGCACCCAGCGACGCCGCCACCTCGCCGAACCGCGCGCGCAGCTCGTCCACGCCGAACGGCAGCGAGTCCGCCCGCACTTCCTGGCGGGTGAAGAACCAGCCCGTACCGGGATCGGTGTGGTAGGCGGCCTCGACGATCCAGCCGCCGTTGTCCGCGAGGAAGGACGAGATCCTCGCGATGATGCCGGTGCGGTCCGGGCAGCCGAAGGTGATCACATAGCGACGTTCAGGCGATGACACGCAGCAGGAGTATTCACGCCTTCGGCAGCGCCGCCAACAACGACGCGTCGCCCGTCACGATCGCGTGACTCGGCCGGCCCCACAGCGCGCGGTAGACCGCGTCGGCGGTGCCCGCGACGGTCGTGTCCGCGTCCACGGCCGAGTCCAGCACGTCCGTCACGACGACGGGCTCACCGGCCGCCAGCCAGACCTGCCAGGTGCGGCCGGCGTCCGCGGCGTGCACGACCAGCCGCCCGGTCCTCTCGACGACCTGGCCGCGCACCAGCTGGCGGGGCACCATCACGGTCAGGTGCTCGTCGACGCCGTCGGCGGCGAACTCCGGGTCGAACAGCAGCGTCGGCGGTTCGTGACCGGTCGCGAGCTCCGCGTCGAGGCGGTGGACCGCAGTCTCGTGCGCCTGCCGGCGCGCCCAGAAGGCGGCGACCTGCGAGCCCTGGAACGTCCACGCCGGGCTGTCGGGCGATACCGAGCGGAGCCGGGAGACGAGCAGGCCGGCCGCGTCGTCCCACCAGGAGAGCGCCTCGTCCCACCCCTCGGGCGCCTGCACCCAGCCGGGACGGCCAGCGTCGGGCGCGGTGACGACGGCCTCCGCCGCCCACGCGTGCACCTCGCCGATGTGCCGCACCAGGTCCAGCACCGTCCACTTCGGACACGACGGGACGGCGGCGTCCGGTCCGGCCTGCACAGCGGCCGAACGCAACGCCGAAGCCTGCTTCTCGATCTCCGCGACGAAGTCCACGAAACCACCCTAGGGCGCGACGGCCGCCCATTCGAGCGTGATTTCGCCGAGCCGCCACCGCCGCCGGTCGTCGAGCACCGGCCAGCCGCGTTCCACCAGCAACCGCACCGACTCCACCCACCGCGCACGGGGACCGAACGGCGCGAACGGAGCCGCGGTCGCCCAGCACGCGTCCAGCTCGGCCAGCAGCGCGTGCACGCGCTCGCCGGGGACGTTCTTGTGGATCAGGGCCTTCGGCAGCCGCTCGGCGACGTCCGACGGCGTCTCGACCGCGGACGGCTTGAGCGCCAGCGTGAAGGTCTGGGGCCCGTCGGCCGACAGCGTCACCCACGTGCACCGGCGGCCGATCTCGTCGCACGTGCCCTCGACGACCAGCCCGCCGGGAGCCATCCGCGACAGCATGGTGTCCCACGCCTCGAACGCCTGCTCCTCGGTGTACTGGCGCAGCACGTTGAAGGCGCGCAACAACACCGGCCGCGCGCCCGCCAGCTCGAACCCGCCGCGCCGGAAGTCCAGGAAGGGCGGAGCGGCGACGGCCTTGCCCGCGTCCACCCGGTCCTGGTCGATCTCCAGCCCGAGCACGCGCACGTCGGGGCGGACGACCCGCAGCCGCGCGGCCATCTCGACGGTGGTGACAGGCGTGGCGCCGTACCCGAGGTCCACCACGAGCGGGTCGGCGGCCGAGGCGAGGAACGACGCCAGCGTGCCGGTCATCCAGCGGTCGACCCTGCGCAGGCGGTTCGGGTTGGTCGTGCCGCGCGTCGGCAGGCCGAGCGCGCGGGCCCGGCCGGCCGCTAGCCGCGGTTTGCGAGCCATTCGGAGGTGAACTCGCTCTCCTTGTCGAGCAGCACGGCGACCTGCTCCGCGATCAGCTTCTCGAGCTTGCCGCCCAGCAGCGGGATGCTGACCTTGACCTCCCCCGTGAGGGTGGTCTTGGAACCGGCGCCCTCTGGCAGGACGGTGAACGCGCCCTCGAGCCGGCCGGGCACGCCGTTGACGGCCACCTCGACCGTGCCGGCGCCCGCGGCCCACGTCTCCGTGCGCTGGATCACCAGGTCGCCGCCCAGTGCCGCCTTGACCGCCGACGGCAGGTGCTCGGCGGGCACGCCCTGCTTGAGCTGGTACGACGTCCGCTCGTCGGTCTTGTCGAACGACACCAGCGCGGCGTTCGTGCCGCCGATGGCGGCCAGCCGGTCCCGCAGGTAGGTCTCGTCGACCATGGCGGCGAAGACCTCGTCCGCCGAACGGGGTGACGTGGTGTGGTGCTCGATGCGGCGTGCCATGTCGCGGAGGCTACCGTTGACGTCTGTGACCACCACGCAGTCCGTACCCCTGGCCGAGCGCACGACGCTCCGACTCGGTGGGCCTGCCGCGCGGTTCGTCCACGCCACGACCGCCTCCGAGCTGGTCGAAGCCGTGCGAACAGCCGACGCCGCCGCCGACGAGAAGGTGCTCGTGCTCGGTGGTGGGTCCAACCTCGTGATCTCCGACGGGGGCTTCGACGGCACGGTCGTGCACGTCGCCACCAAGGGTTTCCGGCTCGACCCGCTGGGCGGCGGCATCGTCCAGTTCACCGTCGAGGCCGGCGAGGAGTGGGACGCGGTCGTCGCCGAGGCGGTCGCGCAGGGGCTCGGCGGCCTGGAGTGCCTGTCGGGCATCCCCGGCCTCAACGGCGCCACGCCCGTGCAGAACGTCGGCGCGTACGGCGTCGAGATCTCCCAGGTGCTCCAGTCGGTCGACATCCTCGACCGCCGCAGCGGCAAGGTGCACCAGGTGCCCGCCGCGAAGCTCGGCCTCGACTACCGCACCAGCACGTTGAAGGGCACCGACAACGCCGTCGTGCTGCGCACCCGGTTCTCGCTGACCGCGGGCGGCATGTCGGCGCCGATCCGCTACGGCGAGCTGGCGCGCGTTCTCGGTGTGGCGCAAGGGGATCGCGTTCCCGCGGACGAGGCCCGCAAGGCCGTCCTGGAGCTGCGCCGCGGCAAGGGCATGGTGCTCGACCCCGCCGACCACGACACGTGGAGCGCAGGCTCGTTCTTCACCAACCCGATCGTCGACGACTCGACGTTCGCGGGCGTGCTGATCCGCATCGCCGAACGCCTCGGCTCCGACGTCGACGTGCCGAGCTACCCGGCGGGCCACGGCCAGCGGAAGCTCTCCGCCGCGTGGCTGATCGAACGCGCCGGGTTCCGCAAGGGACACCAGGGTCCCGGCGGCCGGGTGTCGTTGTCCGGCAAGCACACCCTCGCGCTCACCAACCGCGGCGGCGCCTCCACCGAGGACCTGCTCGACCTGGCGCGCGAGGTGCGCGACGGCGTGCGGTCGGCGTTCGGGGTGGAGCTGCACCCGGAACCGGTCTTCGTCGGCGTCCGGATGTGAGCCTCCCGGCCCGAGGGCCGAACAGGTGACTCCATGTGACGAACCGCTACCCCACGTGTTTCATTGAGGTAGAGGGAACGGAGGTCGCCATGAGCTACCTCGATGAGAACGCGCGAGCGGCCATCAGGCCGGTCAAGCGGATGGTGGAGGACGAGTTCCTCTCCCGGCCGGGAGTCATCGGCGTCGACATCGGCGAGAAGGTCACCGCGGGCGTGCCGACCGGCAGGGCCGCGATCGTCGTCTACGTGTGCGCCAAGGGACCCGGCCACCCGCGGCAGATCCCGGTGGAGGTCGGCGGAGTGCCGACCGACGTCGTCGCCGAGTCGATCGTGCTGCACCGCGCGATGGTCACCCGCGCCACGGGATTCGTTGCGGTGGAACGGCATCCGGTGCTGCGCGGCGGCATCGGCATCGGGCCCGCCCGGTCGTTCCGGGTCGTGCCGCCGGAGGTGCCGAAGGCCGGCGAGTACGTGATCGCGGGCACGCTCGGCGCGTTCGCCGTCACCCGCGACGGGTGCGGGAAGGTGCTGGGGCTCACCACGTTCCACGTCGGCTGCGTCGACGACTCCTGGGCGGTGGGCGACGAGTTCGTGCATCCGTCCAGAGTGGACGGTGGGGTGCCCGGCGCGGACGTCGTCGCGGTGCTGGACCGCGCGGCGCTCGCGGGCCCGGTGTCCGCCGCCGGGCTGCGGATGGGCGCCAGGCCGTTCCGCGCGGAGGTCGTCGACATCGGCGCGATCACCGGCAGCGCGCGGGCCGAGATCGGGTCCACCGTGCGCAAACGCGGCCGCACCACCGAGCTCACGCACGGGGTGGTCGAGTCGGTCGACGCGACCGTGCGGCTCGACTTCGGCGGCGGCCTGGGCGTCCGGACGTTGCGCGACCAGATCCGCGTCCACTCGTCGGAACGCTTCGGCGACCACGGCGACAGCGGCGCGGTGCTCGTGGACGCGGACAACCGGGTCGTCGGCCTCTACGTGGCCGGCAGCGGCTCGACGGGGTTCGCGAACCCCATCGAGCCCGTCCTGCGCCAGCTCGACGTGGACCTGGTCACACCCGGTGCACCCGAGTCGCGGAGGCCTGCGCGCGGGGCTTGAGCACGATCTCGTCCAGGTTCACGTGCGACGGCCGGGTGACCGCGAACGCGATGACGTCCGCCACGTCGTCGGCGGTGAGCGGCGTGAGGCCCTCGTAGACCTTGGCCGCGCGTTCGGTGTCGCCGCCGAACCGGTTGGCGGAGAACTCGGTCTCGACCATGCCCGGCAGGACCTCGGTGACCCGCACCGGCTGGCCGAGCAGCTCGCCGCGCAGCGTCCGGTGCAGCGCCGACTGCGCGTGCTTGGCGCTCGTGTAGCCGGAGCCGTTGTCGTAGGCGTCGCGTGCTGCGACGGAAGTCACGGACACGACGTGCCCGTCGCCGGAGGCGATCAGCTTCGGGATGAAGGCCTTCGTGACCAGCAGGGTTCCGAGGACGTTCGCCTCCCACATCCAGCGCCATTCCTGCGGACTGCCCTCGGCGACGGTCGACAGACCGCGCGCGCCGCCCGCGTTGTTCACGAGCACGTTCGCGTGGGGTACTCGGTCGGCGAAGGCGGCGACGGAGGATTCGTCGGTGACGTCCAGCTCGATGGCCGTCCCGTCGATCTCCTTCGCGATAACGTGGAGGAGGTCCAGACGACGTGCGCCGAGCACGACGTGGAACCCCTCGGCGGCCAACCGCCGCGCGGTGGCCTCGCCGATGCCCGCGCTAGCTCCGGTCACTACTGCGACAGGTCGATTCACGACCCCGATCGTAGGCGGCCGGTCCGCGTGTGACCGACGTCACCCGCACCATCCCGTCGTGCTGGACGTCCTGTCTGTGGGAGGTCGAAACCGTGAAGAGAACACTTGTCGCGCTGGTCGCCGGGCTGACGCTGCTGACCGGCTGCTCGAGTGTCGAGGCGGGGTCACCGAAGGCGGACAGCTCGCTGCCGTCCGCGAAGGTCACCCTGTCCCCGGTCGACGGCACCAAGGACGTGCAGGTCACGAGTCCGGTGCAGGTCACCGTGGTGGACGGCAAGATCGAGTCCGTCGCGCTGAAGTCGCCGGAGGGCAAGGACGTCAAGGGCACCCTGACCGAGGACAAGGCGGGCTGGACGACTGCCGAGCCGCTGGGCTACGGCAAGACGTACAGCTACTCCGGCAAGGTCGTCGGCACCGACGGCAAGCCCGTCGACCTCAAGGGCTCGTTCACCACCGTGGCGCCCGGCGCGCAGACCCGCGCGACCCTCTGGCCGTCCGACAACCAGACCGTCGGCGTCGCGGCGCCGATCATGGTCAAGTTCGAGTCGCCGGTCGAGGACAAGGCGACCGTCGAGAAGGCCCTCAAGGTCACCAACTCGGCGAACGTCACCGGCTCGTGGGCCTGGCTCAACGCCCAGGAGGTCCACTACCGGCCGGAGAAGTACTGGCCGGAGAACACCACGATCAAGGTCGAGGCGAAGCTCTACGGCGTCAACTACGGCGGCGGCGCGTTCGGCAAGGCCGACGTGACCAGCGACTTCACCATCGGCCGCAACCAGGTCGTGAAGATCGACAACCCGACGCACCGGCTCAAGGTGTTCCGCAACGGCCAGCAGACCGCCGACTACCCGGCGTCGTTCGGCAAGGACGCGGACCCCGAGCTCACCACGCCGAACGGCACGTTCGTCGTCATGTCGAAGAACGACACGTTCTCGTTCGACAACCCGCGCTACGGCTACACCAACGTCGTGAAGAAGTGGGCCGTCCGGTTCTCCAACCACGGCGAGTTCATCCACGAGAACAACGACAACGCGGGCAACATCGGCAGCAACAACACCTCGCACGGCTGCGCGAACCTGCTGGAGGCCGACGCGAAGGCCTACTACGACTCGGCGCTGGTCGGCGACCCCGTCGAGGTGACCGGCTCGATCACCACGCTGCCGGCCCAGTTCGACTGGTACGACTGGCAGATCCCGTGGGAGCAGTGGAAGGGCAAGTCCGCCGTCAAGTAGGACGTGCGGGAATGCGTCCCCCGGCCAGGTCGTTTGCGCATGTGTGCATCTGACACGCGTGACGGCGGCCGGCGGGGGACGACTGGCCGTCCGTGAATCAGGTCCGGACGGCGCACCACCGGTGGTGTTGATCCACGGCTGGGCGCAGACAGGCGCCGTCTGGGACGTCTCCGGCTTCCGCGCCCACGCCGTCGACCTGCGCGGACACGGCGAGTCCGACGACTTCGGCGACTACCGCGACTCCGCCCGGTGGGCCGCCGACCTGCACGCCGTGCTCGGCCACACCGGTCCCGCGACGCTCGTCGGGTGGTCCTACGGCGGGCTCGTGATCGCCGACTACCTGCGCTTCCACGGCACCGCGAACGTCACCGCGCTCGTGCTGGTGGGCGCCATCACCGAGATCGGCCCCGGCCGCCCCGGCGGCTCCACGGGCCCCGTGATGCGGGCCGCGCTGCCCGGCGCGATCACCGACGACGAGGTGATGGCCGAGTTCTGCCGCGCCATGGCGCCCGGCCTGCCCGCCGCGACGGTCGGCGAACTCACAGCCGCGGCGGCGTCGGTGAGCCATAAAGTGCGAGGTGAGCTGTTCCGCAGGGATGTGGGCAGCGCTGACGTGTTGACCGCCGTCGACGTGCCGACCCTGGTGGTGCACGGCACTCGGGACGAGGTGGTCGCCCCTGCCGCCGCCGAGTACTCCGCCGCCCTGATCCCCGGAGCCGAGTTGAGCATGTACCCCGACACCGCGCACGCCCCGTTCCTGGAGCGGCCGGAGCAGTTCGCCCGCGACCTGGCCGGGATCGCCCGGTGAAGCGCGTCGCGGTGCTCTCGGTGCACACCTCGCCGCTCGAACAGCCCGGCACGGGTGACGCGGGCGGGATGAACGTCTACATCGTCCAGACGGCCACCAGGATGGCCCAGCGGGGCGTCGAGGTGGAGATCTTCACCCGGGCCACGTCGTCCGAGCTGCCGCCCGTCGTGGAGCTGGCGCCGGGCGTGCGCGTGCGCAACGTCGCCGCCGGGCCGTTCGAGGGGCTCGGCAAGGAGGAGCTGCCCGGCCAGCTCTGCGCGTTCTCCGCGGGTGTCCTGCGCGCCGAGGCCCGGCACGAGCCCGGCTACTACGACGCCATCCACTCGCACTACTGGCTGTCCGGGCAGGTCGGCTGGCTGGCGCGGGAACGGTGGGGCGTGCCGCTCGTGCACACCGCCCACACGCTGGCGAAGGTGAAGAACCTGGCGCTCGCGGAGGGCGACACGCCGGAGCCCAGGATGCGGGTGATCGGCGAGGACCAGGTCGTCGCCGAGTCGGACCGGCTCGTGGCGAACACGGACATCGAGGCGAGTGAGCTGATCAAGCTCTACGACGCCGAGCCGTCCAAGGTCGCCGTCGTGCCGCCGGGAGTCGACCTCGACCGGTTCACGCCCGGCGACCGGCGCGCCGCCCGGCAGTCGCTGGGCCTGCCGCAGGACGCGGTCGTGCTCGCGTTCGTCGGCAGGATCCAGCCGCTCAAGGCCCCCGACGTGCTGCTGAGGGCCGCGGCGGAGATGCTCGTGCGCGATCCGGGACTGCGGTCGAGGCTCGTCGTGCTGATCGTCGGCGGGCCGTCGGGCAGCGGGACGGAACGGCCGAAGGCGCTGGAGGAGCTGGCCGCGCAGCTGCGGATCGCGGACGTGACGCGGTTCCTGCCGCCGCAGCCGGGTCCGGCGCTCGCGGAGGTTTACCGGGCGGCCGACCTGGTGGCGGTGCCCAGCCACAACGAGTCGTTCGGGCTGGTGGCGCTGGAGGCGCAGGCCTGCGGGACGCCGGTGGTCGCGGCGGCCGTCGGCGGGCTGCCGGTCGCCGTCAGCGACGGGGTGTCCGGGGTGCTCGTGCACGGCCACGAGCCGGGCGAGTGGGCCGCGGCGATCAGCGGGGTGGCGCTGCCGCAGCGGGAGCACCTGGCGAGCAACGCCGTCGGGCATGCGCGACGCTTCTCGTGGGACCGCACGACTGACGCCCTGCTCGCGGGGTACCAGGAGGCGGCAGACGCGTTCCGCCGGGAGGTTTTCGCTTGAGTCTCGATGCTGTCATCAAGGAGTTCCTGGACGAGCGGGAGCTGGGGTACGACCGGCGCGAGCCGGGGAAGTTCTTCGTCACGCTGCCGGGCACCAAGAAGCTCCAGACCAACGTGTGGCTGGTCGAGACCTCGCACGCCCTCGTGGTCGAGGCGTTCGTGTGCCGGCGGCCGGACCAGTCGTTCGAGGACGTCTACCGGTTCCTGCTGCGGCGCAACGCCCGGCTCTACGGCGTGCACTACACCGTCGACGCCGAGGGCGACATCTACCTGGTCGGACGGGTCGGCAAGCACGCCGTGACGCCCGACGAGCTCGACCGCGTGCTCGGGCAGGTGCTGGAGGCTGCGGACGGCGACTTCAACCCGTTGCTCGAGATCGGGTTCGCCGACGCGATCCGCCGCGAGTGGGCGTGGCGGGTGTCGCGGGGCGAGTCGCTGGCGAACCTGGCCGCGTTCCAACATCTCGTTTCGGAGTAGCCGCCGACTCGTTTCGGCTTCCGCGGCAACTCCCCGCTCGCCCGATCCCGTCCCACCGGCATGCGTAGACCAGTGCTGTGGGTGGGAGTCGCGTTGCTGGCCCTGGTTTCGACGGGGTGCAGCAACAACATGAGCGGGTCGTCGGCGAAGGACGCCGCCGCCCCGCCGCAGGCGGCGCAGCAGAAGACGCCGCAGCAGGACAACGCGGGCAAGGCGGCCGTGCAGCCGGTGCAGGAGCAGGAACGGCAGCTCGTGCGCACGGCGACCGTCGACCTGCGCAGTGACGACGTGCTGAAGGCGATCGCCGAGGTCAAGAACCGGGCGCAGGCCGCCGGCGGGTTCGCGGGGCAGGAGAACTCGACCAAGAGCTCCGGGTCCGTGACCGTGCGGGTGCCCTCGACCGAGCTCGACCGGATCGTGCGCGACCTGCCGAGCGTGGGGGACGTCACGCGCAGCGAGGTGCGCAGCGAGGACGTCACCGACCAGCTCGTCGACGTCGAGGCGCGGATCGCGACGCAGAAGGCCAGCGTCGACCGGCTGCGGGTGCTGTTCGACCGCGCCGGGACGACGGCCGAGATCGCGCAGGTCGAGTCCGAGCTGACCAAGCGGCAGGCCGAGCTGGAGTCGATGCAGCGGCGCAGCGAGACGTTGAAGGGCAAGGTCGCCTTGGCGACGCTGACCGTGCAGGTGTCGACCGTGCCGGTCGCGCCGCCGAAGCCGGAGGAGGCCGGGTTCCTCAGCGCGCTCGCCGGTGGCTGGGACGCGCTGGTCACGGTGCTGGGCGGGATCCTCGTCGCGGTCGGCGCCGTGCTCCCGTTCGTGGTGTTCCTGGGAGTGCCCGCGGCCGTGGTGGTCTACCTGCTCCGCCGCCGGAAGCGTGTCACCCGGATGAACGAAGCAGCATGATCCAACTCTACTGAGAGTGTGCCTTTGATGATGCGCGGAACGGCTCGGGAGAGAGGGGGAGTCGCATCGAGCCGTCCCGCGTCAAAGGTCCCCGCTGCAGGGGATCGCGGACGGGGGGAGCCTGCGAATCCCAAGCGGGCCGCGCGATCCGACGGGGGATGACGAACCGCGCACGTGCCTCGCGCTCGTCGGGCAAGCGTGGGAGCCGGCTCGCGGAGGCGGTATCAACTTCTCAGATACGTCCTTGCGATCACAAGTGATTGTATTGCTCCATTCGAGTGTATTTAGTCGCGCTAAGTAACGTCTCTGTAGCGATCATGATGACCTTGACCTCCCCAGTGGGCTGGATCACGATGAGCCAGCAGGCTGGGCAGAGCGAGTGAATGAGGTCGCCGCATGGTTTTCCGCAGTCCGTTCCCCGACGTCGAGATCCCCGACGTGTCGCTCTACCAGCTCCTGTTCGGCGACATCGCCGACCGTGCGGACCGGGTCGCGCTGATCGACGGCATGTCCGGCGCCACGATGACGTACGGCCAGCTGGTCGGAGCCATCGACCGCCTCGCCGCCGCGCTCGCCGCGCGCGGCATCGGCAAGGGCGACGTGGTGGGCATCCTGAGCCCGAACACGCCCTACTACGCCGTCGTGTTCCACGGCATCCTGCGCGCGGGAGCCACGGCGACCACGATCAACGCGCTCTACACGCCCGACGAGGTCGCGCACCAGCTGCACGACGCGGGCGCGAAGATGCTGTTCACGGTGTCCGTGCTGTTGCCGAACGCCGCTCCTGGCGCGGCGAAGGCCGGCGTCACCGACGTCGTCGTGCTCGACGGCGCCGAGGGCTACCCGTCGCTGGGCGAGCTGCTGGCCAACGACCACCCCGTGCCGTCGGTGGAGATCGACCCGGCCGAGGACGTGGCGGTGCTGCCGTACTCGTCCGGCACGACCGCGCTGCCCAAGGGCGTGATGCTGACGCACCGCAACCTCGTGGCGAACCTCGTGCAGTGCGACCCGATCATGGAGGACGCCGGCGAGCACACCCGCGTCCTCGCCGTGCTGCCGTTCTTCCACATCTACGGCATGCAGGTGCTGATGAACGGCGGCCTCTACGTCGGCGGTCTCGTCGTGACGCTGCCGAAGTTCGACCTGCCGGAGTTCCTCCGGGTCATCGCGGAGCACAAGACCGACCGCGTCTACATCGCCCCGCCGGTCGCCGTCGCCCTGGCGAAGCACCCGATCGTCGACAACTACGACCTCTCCCCGCTCAAGACGCTCTTCTCGGGCGCGGCGCCGCTGGACGAGGAGCTGGCCGCCACCGTGCGCAAGCGCATCGGCTGCCGCGTCGTCCAGGGCTACGGCATGACGGAGATGTCGCCGGTCAGCCACGCCATCCCGGACGGCCGCGACGACATCTCGGTCGGCACCGTCGGCGTGATCATCCCGAACCTGGAGTGCCGCCTGGTCGACCCGGCCACCGGCGAGGACGTCGGCGTCGGCGACCGCGGCGAGCTGTGGTGCCGCGGCCCGAACGTCATGAAGGGCTACCTGAACAACCCGGAGGCCACCGCCGCCACCCTCGACGCCGAGGGCTGGCTGCACACCGGCGACGTGGCCGTGATCGACGAGAACGGCATCGTCTCGATCGTCGACCGGGTCAAGGAGCTCATCAAGTACAAGGGCTACCAGGTGCCGCCGGCCGAGCTGGAGGCCGTGCTGCTGACGCACGACGAGATCGCCGACGCGGCCGTCATCGGCGTGAGGGACGCCGACGGCGAGGAGATCCCGAAGGCCTTCGTGGTGCGCCAGCCGGACTCGTCCATCGACGCCGACGCCGTGATGGCGTTCGTGGCGGCGAACGTGGCACCGCACAAGAAGGTCCGCGTCGTGGAGTTCATCGAGGCGATCCCGAAGTCGGCGGCGGGCAAGATCCTGCGCAAGGACCTCAGGGCGCGCGAGCAGGCCTGAGTCAGGACGGACGCAGGGCCTCGGCGGGGTGCCGCCGGGGCCCTGCGGCGTTTCCGGACGGACCGCCGGCGGCGGACATGGCGCGGATCACGCCGCCCCGCCGGGGTACGAGGCCACGCCCGGCATGGCAGGCTAGCCGCCATGTCTGTCGGAACCTTGGTGCTGCTCCGCCACGGCGAGAGCACGTGGAACGCGGAGAACCTCTTCACCGGCTGGGTGGACGTCCCCCTGTCGGAGAAGGGCGAGAAGGAGGCCCGCCGCGGTGGCCTGCTCCTCAAGGAGGCCGGCGTGCTGCCGGAGGTCCTGCACACGAGCCTCATGCGCCGCGCGATCATGACCGCGAACCTGGCGCTCGACGCCGCCGACCGGCACTGGATCCCGGTCCGCCGCGACTGGCGCCTCAACGAGCGCCACTACGGCGCGCTGCAGGGCAAGAACAAGAAGCAGACGCTGGAGGAGTTCGGCGAGGAGCAGTTCATGCTCTGGCGCCGGTCCTACGACACCCCGCCGCCGCCCATCGAGCCCGGCTCGGAGTTCAGCCAGGACGCCGACCCGCGCTACGCGGACCTCGGCCCCGACCTGCCGCTGACCGAGTGCCTGCTCGACGTCGTGAAGCGGATGATCCCGTACTGGGAGTCGGCGATCGTGCCGGACCTGCGCACCGGCAAGACGGTGCTGGTGGCGGCGCACGGCAACTCGCTGCGCGCGCTCGTCAAGCACCTCGACGGCATCTCGGACGAGGCCATCGCCGGGCTCAACATCCCGACCGGCATCCCGCTGCGCTACGACCTCGACGAGGAGCTGAAGCCCCTCAAGCCGGGCGGCGAGTACCTCGACCCGGACGCGGCCAAGGACGCCATCGCCGCGGTGGCCAACCAGGGCCGTTAAGACGCATTCCGAGAAAGGCGCACCCGGTGTTCGGGTGCGCCTTTTTCCGTCGCGGGTTCGCGTCGGTCATCCGGTCGCCTCTTCGGGGCAACCGCCGAAGGCGATTCGTCCTGAAGCGGCGGCCGGATGACCGACTGAAAGGCGAACCCGCCGCCGTCTGCGGAGCAGCGGCCAACAAGCAGAGTCACGGTTGGGTGAACACCGTCTGGCCAGGGTGGGAACAACCGTCCACTGAGGTGTCGCGGGTATCACGGTTCACGCTTCCGCACTAGGCCAGGACACCTCTGAGCTGCTTACCATTCGCTTCGTGACCACAACGGGTTACCTCGCTGTGTCGATCGGCGTCGCGCTCATCGGCGTGATCGCCGCATTCTTCGTTGGCAGGTTCACCGCTCCGAAACACCCCCGCAAGCCGGAAGGCCTGACGGTCGGGGACCTCATCCAGCAGATCGTCCAGGATTCCCACGACGGCATCGTGGTGCTGAACCACTTCGGCGACGTCGTGCTGCACAACCCGCGGGCCGAGGAGCTCGGCGTCGTGCGGAACAACCGCGTCGACGACCGCGCCCGCAAGGCCGCGGAAGGGGTCCGCAGCAGCGACGAGGTCGTGTACGTCGACCTGTCGCCGCTGGACGGGCAGCGCGGTGGCCGGCAGCCGGAGGCCGTGCACGCGGAGGTCCGGCAGCTCGTCGAGGACTTCATCCTCGTGGACGCCACGGACGAGTCCGAGGCCGTGCGGCTGGAGAAGACGCGCCGCGACTTCGTCGCCAACGTCAGCCACGAGCTGAAGACGCCGGTCGGCGCCCTCGCGCTGCTGGCGGAGGCCGTGCTGGACGCGAGCGACGACCAGGAGGAGGTCCGCCGCTTCAGCGCGAAGATCATGCAGGAGGCCACCCGCCTCGGCGCGCTCGTCACCGAGCTCATCGCGCTGTCGCGCCTGCAGGGCGCCGAGAAGCTGCCGGAGCTGTCCGACACCGAGATCGACGTCGTGATCAACGAGGCGCTGTCGCGGTCCAAGCTCGCCGCCGAGTCGGTCAACATCTCGATCACCACCGACGAGCCGAGCGGGTTCGTCGTGCCGGGTGACCGGTCGTTGCTGGTCACCGCCCTGACGAACCTCCTGGACAACGCGGTCGCGTACTCGCCGCCGGGCAGCCCGGTGAGCGTGAGCCGCCGGCTCGTCGACGGGCACGTCGAGATCGCCGTCACCGACCGCGGCATCGGCATCTCCGCCGACCAGCAGCAACGGGTCTTCGAGCGGTTCTACCGCGTCGACAAGGCCCGGTCGCGGGCGACCGGCGGGACCGGTCTGGGGCTCGCGATCGTCAAGCACGTCGCCGCCAACCACGGCGGCGAGGTGAAGCTGTGGAGCCTGCCGGGAACGGGCTCCACCTTCACGCTGCGGCTGCCGGCCGCGGCGACCGAACCCAACCCGCCCCTCGTCCCCACCGGCGCGGGCGACACTGGAGGAGAGCTGTGACCAGGGTGCTCATCGTGGAGGACGAGGAGTCCTTCGCCGATCCGCTCGCCTTCCTGCTGCGCAAGGAGGGGTTCACCGCGGCGCTCGCGGCCACCGGCCAGGAGGCGCTCGAGGAGTTCGACCGCAACGGCGCCGACATCGTGCTGCTCGACCTCATGCTGCCCGGCATGAGCGGCACCGACGTCTGCAAGCAGCTGCGGCAGCGCTCCGCCGTCCCCGTGATCATGGTGACCGCGCGCGACAGCGAGATCGACAAGGTCGTCGGCCTGGAGCTGGGCGCGGACGACTACGTCACCAAGCCGTACTCGGCGCGCGAGCTCATCGCCCGCATCCGCGCGGTGCTGCGCCGCGGCGGCGAGTCCGAGGACCTCCTGCCGCAGATCCTGGAGGCCGGTCCGGTGCGGATGGACGTGGAACGCCACGTCGTCACGGTCGCCGGTCAGGACATCAGCCTCCCGCTCAAGGAGTTCGACCTCCTGGAGTACCTGCTGCGCAACGTCGGCCGCGTCCTGACCAGGGGCCAGCTGATCGACCGCGTGTGGGGAGCGGACTACGTCGGCGACACGAAGACGCTGGACGTGCACGTCAAGCGGCTGCGTTCCAAGATCGAACCCGACCCGTCGGCACCGCGTCACCTGGTGACCGTCAGGGGTCTCGGTTACAAGTTCGAGTCCTGACGGACACGACCAGGTACCGTTTCCGGCGTGCGCCTGGGCGTTCTAGACGTGGGTTCCAACACCGTCCACCTGCTGGTGGTGGACGCGCATCGTGGTGCCCACCCCATCCCGACCACGTCGGAGAAGACGATCCTGCGTCTGGCCGAACAGCTGGACGCCCAGGGTCAGCTCTCCAAAGCAGGCGCTGACCAGCTGGTTCGAGCCGTGGCCGCCGCGAAGGCGTCGGCCGCGCGGTCCGGCTGCGAGGACCTGATGGCGTTCGCGACCTCGGCCGTGCGCGAGGCGGGCAACTCCGCCGAGGTGCTCGACCGGGTGCGCACCGAGACCGGCGTGGACCTCAAGGTCCTCTCCGGCGAGGACGAGGCGAAGTACACCTTCCTCGCGGTCCGCCGCTGGTACGGCTGGTCCGCGGGCAAGCTGCTGTCCCTCGACATCGGCGGCGGCTCCCTGGAGCTCGCCATCGGCCGTGACGAGAACCCCGATCTGGCCTTCTCCGTGCCCCTGGGCGCGGGCAGGCTCACCAGGACCCGGTTCCACAAGGACCCGCCCCGGCGCTCCGAGGTCCGCGAGACCACCGAATGGCTCGCCGACCAGCTCGCGCCCGTGGCGCGGAAGCTGAGACGCGCGGGTGAACCCGATCGGGTGGTTGCGACCTCAAAAACTTTCCGAACGCTGGCGCGGCTCACCGGGGCCGCGCCATCGTCTGCCGGGCCCAGGGCACGACGCGTGCTCACCGACGCGGGCCTGCGGCAGCTGATCGCGTTCATCTCCCGGATGTCGGCCGGTGACCTCGCCGAACTGGAAGGCGTGAGCACCTCGCGCGCGCACCAGCTCGTCGCGGGGGCGCTGGTCGCGGAGGCAACGATGCGAGCCCTGTCACTCACGCAACTGGAGATTTGCCCCTGGGCGCTCCGGGAGGGTGTCATCCTCAGGCGGCTGGACCACACTGACGGGACGGACCAGAGCGATACTGGACGGACTGGACAGCCCGGGGCACGGTGGAGTTGATGAGTCGAGAGAGCGGATCGGACCAGACGCAGCGCACGGTCGCTGAGCTGCTCGCCCAGTACGGGGGCAGCGCAGAGAGTGCGCCACGTCGGCGACGCCGCCGGGCAGCTGACGAGGCCGACGAGGTCCAGCAGCCGGAGACCGCGCCCCAGACGATCATCGAGCGGGTCCTGTCCGACAGCGGCCGGCTCATGGCGATCCGCGACGACGACGTGGCTCCGTCCGGTCGTCGCGCGGCCCCCGAACCCGCCGCGCCGCCCGTCGCGCCGCCGCCCGCGGTCGGCGAGCGGACGGCCTACCAGCCGAAACCGCCGGTGGCGCCGCCCGTGCAGCCGCCGCAGGTGCGCAGACCGGCACCGGCGCCGCCCCCGCCTCCTCCCGCCGCGGCGGAGCAGACGAGGCAGGTGCCGCAGGTCCGCGACCAGCCGTCGCGCTCCGACCTGCCGCGGCCCGACGTCGTGCGCCCCGACGCGCCGTCGCGCTCTGACCTGTCGCGTCCCGACCTCAAGCGACCGGACCTGGCCCGCCAGGACCCGCCGCGGCCGGACCCGGTGAGCTCGCACCTGGACAGCGGTTCGCCGTCGCGCACGAACATCGTGCGGCCGACGCCGCCGCAGGTGAAGATGCCGACCCCGGCGCCGAAGCCCGGCATGCCCCCGCGCGAGGCGATGACCGAGCAGCTCCCGCGCATCCCGGCCAAGGCGCCGGTCGACAAGATCGCCGCGCTCGAGACCGAGTCCGTGCTGATCGTGCCGCCCGCCCCGCCGAAGCTGCCGGAACCGCTGCCGAACAACCAGCCGGACGCGTGGTTCGGCGATGACGACGACCCGGCGGCCAGGACCGTGCTGTCCATGCCGCCCATGGAGTCGACCGCGGCCCACCCCGGCCCGTACGTGGACGACGACTCACAGGAGTACGCCGCCTACCGCGCCGAGGACGACTACCTCGCGGACACCGACGAGGAAGAGGACGACGAGGACGAGGGTCCCGCCGGTCTCGACGACGCCGGCGAGGCCGAGGAGGACCTGGACGACGGCCCCCAGCGCTCCCCCGCCAAGGAGTGGCTGATCATGATCGCCCAGCTCGCCGTCGGCGTGCTCGGCGGCGCGGGCCTGTGGCTCGCGTTCAACTACCTCTGGCGCGCGGTGCCCGCCGCCGCGCTCGTGGTCGCGCTGGCCGTTACCGTGGGTCTGGTGCTGCTCGTTCGAAAGATCCGCCGGGCCGACGACCTCCAGACCACCGTCCTGGCCGTGCTCGTGGGCCTCATCGTGACCGTCTCACCAGCGGCGATGCTGCTGGTGAAGAGTTGACCTCCCGCATCCCGGTCGGGCTCTCGACGGCGTCGGTCTACCCGCAGCCCGCCGGAGCGGCGTTCGAGATGGCGTCCGAGCTGGGCTACGACGGCGTCGAGCTGATGGTGTGGGCCGACCCGGTGTCGCAGGACGTCCGGGCGGTCGACCGCCTGTCGGTCCGATCGGGCATGCCGGTGCTGGCCGTGCACGCCCCGTGCCTGCTGATCTCGCAACGCGTCTGGTCGCCCGACCCGTCCGAACGGCTGCGGCGCGCCGTGGAGGCCGCCGCCGAGCTCGGCGCGCCGACCGTCGTGCTGCACCCGCCGTTCCGGTGGCAGCGCAAGTACGCGGACGGGTTCGCCGAGCTGGTGTCGTCGCTGGAGGACGAGAGCGGCATCGCGATCGCCGTGGAGAACATGTTCCCCGTGCGCCGGCCGTTGGGGCGCGGGCGTTCCGTGGAGATGAACGCGTTCAAGCCGTCCGTCGACCCGACCGACGTCGGGCACCGGAACTACACGCTGGACCTCTCGCACTCGGCCGCCGCGCACATGGACGCGGTGGAGCTGGCCAAGCGGATGGGGGACGGCCTGCGGCACCTCCACCTCGCGGACGGGTCCGGGGCGCCCAAGGACGAGCACATGGTGCCCGGCCGGGGGACCCAGCCGTGCGCCGAGGTGTGCGAGCTGCTGGCCAGGGGCGGGTTCGACGGCCAGGTCGTGCTGGAGGTCAACACGCGCCGCGCCGCGTCCCCGGCGGCTCGGAAGGAGATGCTGGCGGAGGCGCTGCTGTTCGCCCGGCTGCACCTGGATTGGCCGGTCGAGGGCGCCGCGGGGAAGGACAGGCCGCGGCTGCCGCGCTGACCAGGTGGTCGTCCTGTCCGGGACAACCACAGCGAGTCACGCCCACTGAGAGTTGATCGGCGAGTTAGGGTTCGGGGTGTGAACCCGCTGCGAGCGTTGATCATGGCCGCGTCTCGCAACGAGGCGGTCCACCACCTCGTCGCCACCGCGCCGATCAGCCGGGACGTCGTGAAGCGCTTCGTCGCGGGCGAGTCCACGCGGGACGCGGTCGAGGTCGTGCGTAACCTCGGGCTCCCCGTGACGCTGGACTACCTGGGCGAGGACACCACCGACAAGGCGCAGGCCGAGAAGACCGTCCAGGCCTACCTGGAGCTCCTCGACGCCCTGCACGCCGCGGGACTGGCGGAGAACGCCGAGGTCAGCGTCAAGCTGTCCGCGGTCGGGCAGGCGCTGGACGAGTCGCTGGCGCTGACGAACGCGAGCCGGATCTGCGCGGCCGCCGAGCAGTGCCGCACCACGGTCACGCTCGACATGGAGGACCACACCACCACCGACTCGACGCTGCGCGTCCTGCACGAGCTGCGGCGGACGTGGCCGTGGGTGGGCGCGGTCGTGCAGACGTACCTGCACCGCACGCTCGACGACTGCGAGGCGCTGGCGGGGCCGGGGTCGCGGGTGCGGCTGGTCAAGGGCGCCTACGCGGAACCGCCCGAGGTCGCGATCCAGGACCCGCACGAGGTGGACCTCAACTACGTGCGGTGCGCGAACGTCCTGCTCGCGGGCGAGGGGTACCCGATGTTCGCCACGCACGACCCCCGCCTGATCGAGATCATCGGGGAGAGGGCACGCTGGTATGACAAAACGGAGTTCGAGTACCAGATGCTCTACGGCATCCGGCCTGAGGAGCAGAGGCGCCTCGGCACTCGGGTCTACGTCCCCTACGGCGAGCAGTGGTACGGATACTTGATGCGGCGACTTGCGGAACGGCCTGCCAACGTGACTTTCTTCCTGCGGTCGCTGGCCAGCCGCTCATGACCTTCTCGAAGTCCAGCGCGGTCCGGTCGCTCGGTGACGGAACGTTCACGGCGTCCCTCCCCGCCGAGTGGACCGTCGGTCCCAAACCCCACGGCGGCTTCCTGCTGGCCGTGATGACCCGTGCGGCGGCCCAGGTCGCCGACGGCGACCCGCTCGCGGTGTCGGCCCAGTTCCTGCGCGCGCCCGAGGTCGGGCCCGTGCTGGTCAGGACCGACGTGCGCAAGTCAGGGCGGACGGCGACGGTCGTCGCGGTGACGCTGGAGCAGCGCGGCCAGGTGTGCGTCGAGGCCTCGGTGACGACGGGGCGCATCCCCGAGCACCGCGCCGACTACGCGAACCTGCCGGCGATGCCCGCCGCCCCGCCGCCCGGCGCGGTGGAGATGGCGACGTTCCCGACCGGCGGTGCCTACAAGGTGGGCGCCCTCTGCGACCTGCGGGTGGACCGGGAGTCGGCGACGTTCCTCGACCGGCGCACGGACGGGCCGCTGACGCTCAAGCTGTGGGCGCGGCCGGTCGACGAGCAGCCGGACCCGTACTTCGCGCTGCTCGCGGGCGACCTGTCGATGCCGGTGACGTTCAACCTCGGCCGGTTCGGGTGGTCGCCGACGGTGCAGCTGACGGCGTTGCTGCGGGCGCGGCCGGCGCCGGGGTGGCTGCGCATCCACGTCACCTGCCAGGCGGTGCACGGCCAGTGGTTCGACGAGGACGCCACGGTCATCGACTCGGCCGGGCGGCTGGTCTGCCAGGCGAGGCAGCTGGCGCTGACACCCGCCGTGTGAGCGCCCTGTGTGAGACTTGACCGATGACGAAGATCGCGGTGCTCGGCGCGGGCAAGATCGGTGAGGCGCTGCTGTCCGGGCTCCTGCAGGGCGGCCGCGCGGCCACCGATCTGATGTTCACCGAGAAGCACGAGACCCGTGCGCGCTCCCTCACCGAGCAGTACGGGTTCGAGGCCGTCACGGTCGAGGGCGCGGCCGAGAAGGCCGACGTGCTGGTCGTCGCGGTCAAGCCGCAGGACATCGAGCCGCTGCTGACCGAGCTGAACCCGGTGCTGCGGGCCGGCACGCTGATCGTCTCGCTGTGCGCGGGCCTGCCGACGGCGTTGTTCGAGCGCAGGCTGCCGCAGGGCACGCCGGTCGTGCGGGTCATGCCGAACACCCCGATGGTCGTCGGCGAGGCCATGAGCGCCGTCTCCGGCGGGTCCAACGCCACGCCCGAGCACCTGCGGGTCGTCGAGGAGCTCCTCTCGGCCGTGGGCAAGGTCGCGGTCGTGCCGGAGTCGCAGCAGGACGCCGTCACGGCGCTGTCCGGCTCGGGTCCCGCCTACTTCTTCTTCCTGGTCGAGGCGATGATCGACGCGGGCATCCTGCTCGGCATCCCGCGCGACCTCGCGTCCCAGCTGATCATCCAGTCGGCCGTGGGGGCCGCGACGATGCTCAACGAGGGCTCGAACCACCCGGTCATCCTGCGCGAGGCGGTCACCTCGCCGGCCGGCACGACCATCATGGCGATCCGCGAGCTGGAGAAGCACGGCGTCCGCGCGGCGCTGCTGGCGGCCATCGAAAGCGCGCGCGACCGGTCCGTTGAGCTGGGCAGGCAGCACGAGGACTGACCGAAGTGAGGCGTCGGCCCCACTTGGACGTCGCAGGAGTCACACCAGTCCCGCTACTCTCAAGGCAGCACGTGCGTGTCGAACCGTCGGTGGGGAAGACCGACGGCACGACACGTGTCGAAGGATGCGGTGATGTATGCCTGCGAAGGAGAACGAACGAACAGGCCTCGCTCAGGTGCAGTTCCTGACCGTGGCCGAGGTGGCCTCGATGATGCGGGTCTCGAAGATGACCGTGTACCGGCTGGTGCACTCCGGAGAACTGCCCGCGGTGCGGGTGGGGAAGTCGTTCCGGGTGCCGGAGAAAGCGGTGCACGCCTACCTCGAGAACGCGTACTTCGACGCCGGCTAGAAGGCTGCTGAAGGCTGGCGAACCCCGCCGGGTAGACTGGTAGGCCGATCGTGCTTACCGGCGCGCCGTGCTTGACACGGCCAAGGCTGGGGCGCGCCAGTCAAAGCAACGTCTAGAGCTAAGGAACCCGCATGGGCTCGGTCATCAAGAAGCGCCGCAAGCGCATGTCGAAGAAGAAGCACCGCAAGCTGCTGCGCAAGACCAGGGTCCAGCGCAGGAAGCGCGGCAAGTAAGCCCGCTAGCGCTCTGCCGCCGCCGGTCTCCTCGTTCCGAGGAGGTCGGCGGCGGTTGCGTTTCCCGGGGCCTCCCAGCGGGCAATGTCACCCCTTGGGACGCTTGCGCGACACCGCGGGAACGGGGCCGCCGATCGGGTGATTGGCCTGTGAAGCCCGCGTGACCTGCGTCAAGACGGCGTTCCGGCCCCGCCCTGTTTCCGAATCGGCTTGTAGCATCGACCAATCGCACCGCCCTCGTGCTTGGAGTCGCATGACGCCCAAGGTCGTCCTCGTCACCGGAGTCAGCCGCTTCCTCGGCGGCCACCTCGCCGCGCGCTTCGCCGCGAACCCGGACGTCGAGCGCGTGCTCGGCGTGGACACCGAGCCGCCGCCGCGCGACCTCCTGCGCAGGATGGGCAGGGCGGAGTTCGTGCGGGCCGACATCCGCAACCCGCTGATCAGCAAGGTCATCTCCACCGCGAACGTCGACACGGTCGTCCACGCGTCCGTCACCGCCAACCCGGCCGGGCCCACCGGTCGCACGGCGATGAAGGAGATGAACGTCATCGGCACCATGCAGCTGCTGGCCGCGTGCCAGAAGTCGCCGAAGGTGCGCAAGCTCGTCGTGAAGTCCACGAGCGCCGTGTACGGGTCCAGCAGCCGCGACCCGGCGGTGTTCACCGAGGACATGGGCCCGAAGGACCTGCCGTCGTCCGGCTACGCCAAGGACGCCGTCGAGGTCGAGGGGTACGTGCGCGGGTTCGGCCGCCGCAGGCCGGACGTCGACGTCACGACGTTGCGCTTCACCAACTTCATCGGGCCGCGCATCGACACGGTGCTGACCCGCTACTTCGCCCTTCCGGTCGTGCCCACGGTGCTGGGCTACGACGCTCGTGTGCAGCTGCTGCACTCCGAGGACGCGCTCGCCGTCCTGGAGCGCGCGACGCTGCACGACCTGCCTGGTGTGTACAACGTGGGAGGCGACGGCGTGCTGCTGCTGTCGCAGGCGATCAGGCGGGCGGGCAGGCTGAACCTGCCGGTGCCCAGCGCGGCCGTGCCCACGGTCGGTGGCTTCTTCCGGAGCGCCCGGCTCGTCGACTTCTCGCCCGACCAGATGAGGTTCCTCAACTGGGGGCGCGTGGTTGACACGACCCTGCTGAAGAAGGACTTCGGGTTCACGCCGCGGTGGACCACCCAGCAGGCCTTCGACGACTACGTGAGCGGCCGGGGCCTGAAGCCGCTCATCGACCCGGAGGCGGTGGAGGCGGCGGAGCGGGGAATCCTCGGCGCCGCCGCCCGTTTCCGCTGATCTTCGCCTTGAGGAGATGAACGCAGTGGCAGGAGCACGCGTTATCCCGCTGCACGACCCGGAACGCGACGCCGCGCGCAGAGCGCGCCACGTCGAGGTGGTTCCCGAACCGGAGCAGCAGCAGTCCGCGACACCGGACTGGGAACGCAGGCTGACCGACCTGCTGGCGTTCGCGCGCAGGCGACTGGCGGGCGACTACGAGGTCGACGAGTTCGGCTTCGACCGCGACCTCACCGAGAACGTGCTGATGCCGCCGCTGAAGCCGCTCTACGAGAAGTGGTTCCGGGTCGAGACGATCGGCCTGAACAACGTCCCGGTGGCCGGTGGGGCGCTGATCGTGGCGAACCACTCCGGCACGGTTCCGCTCGACGCGCTCATGACCGCCTACGGCATCGCGTCCGAGCACCCGGCGCACCGGCCCCTGCGCGGGCTGGGCGCCGACCTGGTGTTCCGCACGCCGGTGCTCGGCGCGCTCGCCCGCAAGGGCGGCCAGACGCTCGCCTGCAACGCCGACGCCGAGCGGCTGCTGTCGTCCGGTGAGCTCGTCGGCGTGTGGCCGGAGGGCTTCAAGGGCATCGGCAAGCCGTTCAAGGACCGCTACAAGCTCCAGCGCTTCGGCCGCGGCGGCTTCGTGTCGGCGGCGTTGAAGACCGGCGTGCCGATCATCCCGGTCTCGATCGTCGGTGCCGAGGAGATCTACCCGATGATCGGCGACGTGAAGGCGCTGGCGCGGCTGCTCGGCTTCCCGTACTTCCCGGTGACGCCGTTCTTCCCGCTGCTCGGACCACTGGGCGCGGTCCCGCTGCCGTCGAAGTGGTACATCGAGTTCGGCGAGCCGATCCGCACCGACGTCTTCGGCGAGAACGCGGCGGACGACCCGATGCTGGTCTTCAACCTCACCGACCAGGTGCGCGAGACGATCCAGCAGACGCTGTACCGGCTGCTCACCCAGCGCAGGAACGTGTTCCTCGGCTGACCAGGTCCTGGACCTCGGCGTAGCCGAACGCGTCCGGTGGGGTCCTGCCGTCGCGCACCGCCTCCGCGGTGGCGACGGTGTGCCGCAGGGCCGCCCTGAACAGCAGCGACCCGGTGCTGATCCGCTTCACGCCGAGGTCGCCGAGCTGCTTCGGCGTGCGGGCCTGGGCCAGGACGTTCAACGGCGCGAGCGTCGCGAGCCGTTCGACGTCGCGCGGCTCGGTCAGGCCGGCCACGAAGATCCCGTCCGCGCCGGCGTCGACGTACCGGCGTGCGCGGTCCTCGGTCTCCTCGGTCGCGATGCCGAGCCAGTGGGTGTCGATGCGGGCGTTGAGGAACACGCCCGGTGCGCGCTCTTTGACGGCTCGGATGAGCTCGGCCTGGCGGTGGGGATCGGCGAGGCCGTGCGGCCGCCCGTCCTCCAGGTTGACGCCCGCGACGCCGAGCCCGGCGACCAGTTCGGCCACCTCGTCCGGCGCCCCGCCGAAGCCGGACTCCAGGTCGGCCGTGACGGGGAACGGCAGATTCGCGAGCATCCGCGCGAGCCGGACGGTCTCGTCGCCCGCGAGTCCAGCGCCGTCCTCGATCCCGTGCGCCGCCGCGACGCCGAGGCTGGTCGTGCCGACCGCTCTGAAGCCGCTCGCGTGCAGTGCGACCGCCGACGCGTGGTCCCAGGCGTTGGGGAGCACGAACGGCTCGTCCTGGTGGTGCAGCGCCCGGAAGGCGAGGTTCTTGGCGATCCGGGTGGCGACGTCGCGGCCGGGGCAGGCGTGCGGGCCGTGGCCGAACGGGTGCGCGTCGAGCCCGACCTCGACCACGCCGCCCTGAGCGGCCCTGCGCGTGACCGGAACGGGTGGGCCGGGGTTGCCGGTGCGGAGGTGCTCCGCGAACGCGCGGGTGGCCGCCCAGGCCTGCACGAGCAGCCCGATCCGTGCCGCGGTGTCCTCGTCGTGGTTCCGGGCCAGCCGTTCGACGGCCGCGTCGGCCTCCGCCGTGACGGGTTCGTGCGGCTGGTAGCAGGGGGCGATCGTCGCGATGTCGTCGAGCGACCCCGGCAGCCCGAGCACGGCCGCCAGCTCGTCGAGCGAGGTGACCTGGACGTTCTCGATGAGCTTGGTCGTGAGCGCGCGCCTCCGCGCGTGCTCGGCACCGTTGCTGAAACGGACGACGTGCGCGCGCAGCCACGCCACGCCTCTGTCCCCGTGGGGCACGGACGGCACGGGCAGGCTCAGCAGCTCCTCGGTCATGCCTGCGAAGCTAGGGCGCGGACACTTCGGCGCCGGCCGAAGCGCGCCGGCCGCAGAATGGCGGGCATGGAGGCACTGGCGGCTCTGCTGGCGGACCGGACGCGAGCGGCGTTCTGCGGGGCCCTGCTGGACGGCAGGGCGTGGACGGCCCGCGAGCTGGCCGACCACGCCGGAGTGGCCCCGTCGACCGCCAGCGAGCACCTGACGCGCCTGGTGCGGGGCGGCCTGCTGGTGGAGCACCGCCAGGGACGCCACCGCTACGTGGCGCTGGCCGGCCCGCACGTGGCGGAGCTGCTGGAGGCGATGACGGCCTTCGCAGGTCCTCCGCCGGCCCCGCGCACGCTGCGAGCAGCGTCCGCCTCACAGGCGATGGTGCGCGGCCGGACCTGCTACGACCACCTCGCGGGCAAGCTCGGGATCGCGCTGAAGTCGGGCCTGCTGGAGCTGGGTGTGGTGACGGCGGAGCTGGCCGTCACCGAGCCGGGCATGGTGTGGCTGAAAGAGCTCGGGTTCGAGCCGTCGAAACGCCAGGTGAGCCGCGCGTGCCTGGACTGGACG
>NZ_DASVFL010000056.1:0-48077 GCF_036380075.1 Lentzea sp.
TCCGCATGCCGTCGCTGCACCTCGCGCAGGCGCAGGTCGCCGGTGGCGGCCGGGCGTTCCTGTACGAGGTGACCTGGGCGCCGCCGGGGCCGTTCGGGGCGTGCCACGGGATCGACGTGCCGCTGGTGTTCGGCAACCCCGGACTCGGGCAGTCGTCGGTGGTGCTGGGGGAGATCACGACCGGCACCCACGACCTGGCCGCGCAGATGCGGACGGCGTGGTCGTCGTTCGCGGTGACCGGGGATCCCGGCTGGCCCGCGTACACGACCGCGGAACGGCTGACGCGGATCTTCGACGTGCCGCCGTCCGTCGTGCCGTACCCGGAGGAGACGTCGCGGCGGCTGTGGAGCGGTCACCGGTTCGACCCGTTGCCGCTGCTGGAATAACTCCCGCCGCCGGACGTTGTACGGGTCCGGAAGGGAGGTTCGATGGACAACGACTTCAACGCCTACCAGCCGAACGGCGAGGTGGCGGCAGACCGGTGGGTGACCGTGCGGCACCTGTTCGACAGCGACTACGTGGAGACCGCGGCCGACAGGTGGGAGCGGGCGAGGGCACTGTTCGACGCCAGGGACTACGCCAAGGCCGCGGTGGTGCTGGCCGAGGTCGTCGGGGAGGTGCCGTTCCAGGCGGACCTCCACCTGCTGCTGGCCCGCGCCTACTACCACTCCGCGCAGCTGGGCAAGGCCGAGGCGGTGCTCCGCGAGGTCGTGGACCGCTGCCCGGTCGACCACTACGCGCACCTGCTGCTCGGGCGGACGCTCGAACGGCGGGGCCGCGCCGACGAAGCGGCGACGTGGCTGAGGCTGGCCGCCGCGTTCGGCGGGGAACTGGCCGAGGTCTAGCTCGGATCCGTTCTGGCGAAGGCGCGCAGCAGGCCTGGTGCGACCCGGTCGGCCAGCCACGCCGCCTTCGCCTCCACCGTCACCGGCACGACCGGCCGGTTGTCGCGCACCGCGCGCACGATCTCGGCCGCCACGCCCTCGGGCCCGAAACCGCGCCGCGCGTAGATCCGCGTGGCGCGGTCCTGCTTGCGGCGTTCCTCCTCCGCGCTGACACCGGAGAACGTCGCCGTCGCCGTGATGTTCGTGTGCACCAGGCCGGGACAGATCGCGGTGACGCCGATGGCGTGCGGTGCCAGCTCGGCCCGCAGGCACTCCGACAGCATGAACACCGCCGCCTTGCTGCTGGCGTACGCGGAGAGGATCTTCGACGGCAGGTAGGCCGCCACCGAGGACAGGTTCACGATGTGCCCGCCCTCGCCGCGTTCCACCATCAGCTCGCCGAACGCCCGGCAGCCGTGCACGACACCCCACAGGTTGACGTCGAGCACGCGCTTCCACTGCTCCGCCGACGTCGACAGGAACGAGCCGGAGTGCGCGATTCCGGCGTTGTTCACCACGACGTCGGGCACGCCGTGCTCATCGGCGACCTGCCGTGCCCACGCCCGCACCGCTTCCTCGGAGCGCACGTCGACCTCGTAGGCGTGACCGTCGACCATGCCGGCCGTCTTCCGCGCCGACTCGAAGTCCACATCGGACACCACGACCCGCGCGCCCGTCCTGGCGAACGCCACCGCCGTCGCCCTGCCGATCCCGCTACCGCCGCCGGTGACGACGACGAGCCGGCGCGGGGGAGCGGGGTCCGCGACGAACTCGCTGATCATGCGGGCGAGCTGCTCGGGGTGGCTGAGCGGGGCCCAGTGCCCGGCGGCGATGCGGCGGCGGCTCAGCGACGGCACCCAGCGTTCGAGGTCGAGCGGTTCGGTGCGGATGTAGCGGTCGCGGGTCGGCTGGACCACCTGGACCGGCATGGGCGCGAACCGCTGCCGCGGCGCGCCCATGACCTGGCGGATGTTGGCGCGGTACAACGAGATCCCGTTCACCGCGTCCGACGCGATGGTCGGCGCGGGCGTCGCGCGGACGCCCTCCAGCCTGCGCAGCACGTCACCCCAGCGGCGGGCCAGGTAGAGGCGCCAGAACAGGGGAGCGACCACGGGCAGGTGGAACGCGACGATGTACCACGAGCGGACGAACTGCTTGAGGCGCGCGATCGACACCCCGCGTCGCGACCAGTGCCCCATGTGGTCGAGGCACGGCCCGGAGATCGAGGTGAACGTCGCGATCCGCGCGCCGGGCGTCGTCACGGCCTCCCACGACTGGATCGAGCCCCAGTCGTGGCCGACGACGTGGACCGGCTCGCCGGGGCTCACCTCGTCGATCACGGCGAACAGGTCGCGCGCCAGGTGTTCGAGCCGATAACCGTCCTCAGTGGACGGAGCGGTCGACTCGCCGGCGCCGCGCACGTCGTAGGTGACGACCCGGAAGTCCGCCTCCAGCACCGCGGCCACCCGGTCCCACACGGCGTGCGTGTCCGGATACCCGTGGACCAGCACCACGACGGGCCCGGACGTGCCGCGCACCTGCACGGCGAGCTCGACTTCCCCGGAACGCACCTTCACATGTCCTCCCAGGCCCACATTGCTACGCTCGCGTAGTTTTGTGAAAGCTACGCCACCGTAGCAATATGGCCGGGTGAGCACAACGCGCCGGAAGTACGCCCGCCGCCTGCCGCCGGAGCAGCGCCGCGAGCAGCTGCTGGACGCCGCCCTGGCCCTCATCCCGGCGGGCTTCGACACCGTGACGATGGAGTCGGTCGCGAAACAAGCCCAGGTCACGAAACCCGTGCTCTACGACCTGTTCGCCAACCGGGCGTCGTTGATCGGCGCCCTGCTCGAACGCGAAGCCGCCCGCGCCACCGAGCAGGTGGCCGCCGCACTGCCCACCGACTTCGCCACGCGCTCACCGGACGACGCCTTCGCCGACGCCGTCCGCGTGTTCGTCGACGCCGTCGTCGCGGCGCCGGACCGGTGGCGGCTCGTGCTGCTGCCGCCCGAAGGCACGCCGCGCGAGTTCCGCGCCCAGGTCGAGCTGGTGCGCGCGGGTGTGCTCGCGCAGGTCGAGGAACTGGCCGCGCTCGGTCTGAAGGAGCTGCGCCGCACCGAGCCGGGCGGCCTCGACGACGTCGACTCCGGCCTGCTCGGTCACGCGATGCTGGCGCTGGCGGAGATGTCCGGCCGGCTGGTGCTCACCGAGCCGGACAGGTTCACGCCGGACCGGCTGGTGGCCTTCGTGTCCCGGATCGCGCACGGCCTGCGCTGAGCACCGCCCTGGAGAACACTCCTAGTGCACCCGCACGTGCGTGAGCAGCGCGAGCCCGGTCTGGTCGTGCCCCACCGACACGTCGCACCCCGGCAGCAGCGCGCGCACCGCCTGTTCGTCGCGCTCGATCACCTGCCACTCCATCAGGAACTCCAGCGGCCAGCGGAACTCGTTGCCGGGCGTCGTGCCGGCGAAGTAGAACGTGCTCCCGGGGCGGGTCAGCCTGGTCAGCACGGCCTCCGTCAGACGCACGGCCGCACGGTCGTTGAGGTAGCCGTACAGGCCGTTGGCGAGCACCAGGTCGTACGGCCCGAGCTCGGCCAGCTGGGGGATCGCGCGGAAGATGTTGCCGGGGACGGCGGTCGTGAACTCGTTGAGCGGGCCGAGCCGCTTCTGCGCCAGCTCCAGCGCGTCCGGGTCGACGTCGGTGAGCACGAACCGGTCGCCTGGCCGCACGATGTTCGGCGGGATGGCGCGCAGGTCGGGGGCGGCGCCGGCGTCGATCACCAGGATCGTGCGCGGACCATTGCGCGGAGCGGTCAGGCAGTCGCCGATCAGCCGCGTCTGGTGCATCACGCGGTTGCGCAGCTGCTGGGCCAGCGCCGACCCCTGGAGCTGGGCCTCGACGTGCCAGCCGAGCGTGCCGGGCGCGCCGCCGTTGGCCTGCGCCAGGACGTGCTCGACGAGCCGGAAGTCGCTGGGGTAGCCGCGGGTCCACTCGTTCTCGTCGCGCATGAGCGGCGACCGCGCGCAGGCCGACCGGGCCGGCTGGACGATCGCGGCGATGTCCTCGTCGGGCACGCCCGCGAGCGCGGTGGCGCCGATCTGGTTGCCCAGTGCGCGGAAACGGCCGCCGACCAGCGCGTTGGCGGAGGGGTCGGCGAGGTTCAGCTCCTTCTCACTGCGCAAGAAGCCGTCCACGGCGTCGCTGAGCCGGTGCAGGGCATCGGTGCTGTGCATCGTCACTTCCTCGCTGCGGCAACGGTTCCGAAGCCTGTCAGCTGCGGCGGCCGCAGGACAGGGTCTTTCGGGTTGTACGGGCATGATCTTGCACCGGTTCGGGTGAAGATCACCAACTTGACGCGCGGGACTTGGGCGCTCTCACTTGGCGGCGGCGGTGACAGCGTCCGCGATCGCCTGGTGACCGGCGGGTGTCGGGTGCACGTCGGTGCGGTCGCAGAAGTAGGTCAGCGCGCACACCTTGGCCACCGAACCCGGGATCTGGCCGTACTTCGGGTCCTGGGTCAGCTCGGTCAGCGCGCCGTAGCCGCCGGTCGCGGTGGTGACGTCGGCGAACTTCGCCCCGAACTTCCCGTACTGGGCGGCGATCCTGGTGTTGAAGTCCTGGAACATCGTGACCGAGAGCCGGGCCAGGTTCCTGCCGTTCGGGAACGACGGGTTCACCCACGCGCCGAGGAAGACGTCCGGGTAGGTGAGGCCGACGATCTTCACGTCCGGCGCGGCCGCCCGCAGCTCGGTGAGGACGCCGGCGACGTTGGTCTGGATGCCGGCGACGGTCCTGGTCGCGCACTCCACCGGGTCCTGGACGATCGCGCACGGCGTCAGGTCGTTGCCGCCGATCACGATGGTGACCAGGTCGACCTTCCCGCCCTTGAGCGTCTCGACGGCGGCGTCGAGCTGCGTCTTCCCGCCGGCGTCGGCTCCGCAGGCCGGTCTGGTGGCGAGGTCGGCGGACGTGGCGCCGTCGCAGGCCAGGTTGACCAGCCGCAGGCCCGCCGTGTCGGCGACGATCTGGGCGAAGCTCGTGTTCTTGCTGCCCGGCGCGAACCCGGTGGCGTAGGAGTCGCCGATCGACAGGTGGACCTTCTTCTCCTGCGCGGGCGCGGGGGAACCGGTGCCGGACGTCGGCGGGGACGCGGGCGGGGGTGGGGTCGAGGTGCACGCCGCCAGCGCTGTCAGCAACGCCACGACCAGGGCGAACCTCGGCACAACCGCTCCTTCTCGTCGAGGACTGGTGTGCCGAGGCTACGTAACCGCCCGTGAGGGTCGTGTCAGCGGAAGGCCCGCAACCGCAGGCTGTTGCTCACCACGAACACCGACGAGAACGCCATCGCGGCGCCCGCGATCATCGGGTTGAGCAGGCCGAGCGCGGCGAGCGGCAGCGCGGCGACGTTGTAGGCGAACGCCCAGAACAGGTTGCCCTTGATCGTGGTGAGCGTGCGCCGCGACAGCCGGATCGCGTCCACGGCGGCGTCGAGGTCGCCGCGGACCAGCGTCAGGTCGCTCGCCTCGATCGCGACGTCCGTGCCGGTGCCCATCGCGAGACCCAGGTCGGCCCGGGCCAGCGCGGCGGCGTCGTTCACGCCGTCGCCGACCATCGCGACCACACGTCCCTCGTCCTGGAGTCGCTTGACGACGTCGACCTTGTCCGCGGGCAGCACCTCGGCGACGACCTCGTCGATGCCGACCTCGGCCGCGACCGCCCTCGCCGCGGCCTCGTTGTCACCGGTGAGCAGCACCGGACGCAGGCCGAGCGCCCGCAGGCCCTCGACCGCCGCCTTCGACGTCGGTTTGACCGTGTCGGAGACGACGAGCACCGCGCGGGCCTTGCCGTCCCACGCGACCAGGACCGCCGTGCGTCCTTCCTGCTCCGCGGCCTGCTTGGCCTCGGCCAGGTCGTCGTCGAGCGCGATGCTCCAGTCGCCCAGGAGGCGTTCGCGGCCGACCAGCACCGCGTGTCCGTCGACCACGCCCTGGACGCCGAGGCCCTCGACGTTCCGGAAGTCCTCGACCGCGGGCACCTCGCCCGCGGCCTCGGCGACGGCGCGCGCGATCGGGTGCTCCGAAGCGTTCTCCAGCGCCCCGGCCAGCCTCAGGACCTCGGCGTGGTCCTCCGCGGAGTGCACGCCCACCAGGCTCATCCGGCCGGTCGTGACGGTGCCCGTCTTGTCGAGCACGACGGTGTCGACCCGGCGGGTGGACTCCAGCACCTCCGGGCCCTTGATCAGGATGCCGAGCTGCGCGCCGCGGCCGGTGCCCACGAGCAACGCGGTCGGCGTCGCGAGGCCCAGCGCGCAGGGGCAGGCGATGATCAGCACCGCCACCGCGGCCGTGAACGCCGCCCCGGCGCCGCCGCCCGTGCCGAGCCAGAAGCCCAGCGTGCCGACGGCGAGCGCGATGACGATCGGCACGAACACCGCGGAGATCCGGTCCGCGAGCCGCTGGACCTCGGCCTTGCCGTTCTGCGCCTGTTCGACCAGCTCGGCCATCCGCGCGAGCTGGGTCTCCGAGCCGATCCGCGTGGCGCGCACGACGAGCCGTCCGCCCGCGTTGACCGTGGCGCCGACGACCGCGTCACCGGGCCGCACCTCGACCGGGACGGACTCGCCGGTGAGCATGCTCGCGTCGACCGCGGAGCTGCCCTCCTCGACGACGCCGTCGGTCGCGACCTTCTCGCCCGGCCGCACGACGAACCGGTCGTCCACGCGCAGGTCACCGGTCGGGACGCGGACCTCGCGGCCGTCGCGGAGGACCGCCACGTCCTTGGCGCCCAGTTCGAGCAGGGCCTGGAGCGCCGCTCCCGCGCGCCGCTTGGAGCGCGCCTCGAAGTAGCGCCCGGCCAGGATGAACATCGTGACGCCCGCGGCGACCTCGAGGTAGATGTTGCCGTCCCCGGACGTCCGCTCGACGGCGAACGTGAACCCGTGCGTCATGCCCGGCGTGCCCGCGGTGCCCAGGAAGAGCGCGTAGAGCGACCACAGGAACGCGGCGCCGACGCCGAGGGAGATCAGCGTGTCCATGGTGGCGGCGCCGTGCCTCGCGTTCGTCCACGCCGCCCGGTGGAACGGCCACGCGGCGTAGGTGACGACCGGCCCGGCGAGGGCCAGCGACAGCCACTGCCAGTACGTGAACTGCCACGCCGGGATCATCGCCAGCGCGATCACCGGCACCGCCAGCGCGGTCGCCGTGACCAGCCGCTGCCGGAGAGTCCGCGTCGGATCGTCCGCCGCCGGTTCCGGCGTCGCGGTGGGCAGTTCGGCGGTGTAGCCGGTGTCCTCGACGACCTTCACCAGATCGGCGGGTGTGAGATCACCCGGAAAGGTGATGTGGGCCTTCTCGGTCGCGTAGTTGACCGACGCGGCCACGCCGTCCAGCCTGTTGAGCTTCCGCTCGATCCGCGCGGCGCAGGAGGCGCAGGTCATGCCGCCGATCGAGATCTCGATGGTGTCAGTGGCCATGTCCGTCCTCCCCGTGCGCGTCGGTGGTGGTGAGCGTGAACTCGGCGGTGCGGACGACGTCCTCGTGCCGGAAGTCGAGGAACAGCCGGTACCGGCCGGCCGTGGGCACCTCGACGGCGAACCGCACCCCGTCGCCCTCCTCGGGGTGCACGTGCAGGTACGCCAGGTCGGCCGCCCGCAGCGCGACGAGGTGGCCCTTCGCCCCGAGGTAGTTCTGCAGGTCGGTCACCGGCGCGCCGTTCCTGGAGATCGCGAGACCGACGGTGGAGGCCTTTCCGGCCGTCAGCTCCCCGTCGAGGGTTACCTCGTAGCCGTCGACGGTGAACGTGCGGCTGGTCTCGTGGCGTTCCGGCCGGTAGTCGCCCGCCCGCTCGACGTCGGCGCCGAGCGTGGTCTTCGGCCCGTCCTCCGGCCTGAAGTCGGCGAACACGCGGTAGCTGCCGGCGTCGGGCAGGGTCAACGGAACCGACCACGTGCCGTCCGCCGCCATCTCGGGGTGGACGTGCCGGAAGTGCGACCCGTCGCGGCGGACGACGACCAGGTGCAGGCGCTTCTCGTGCTCCACGGCGAACCTCGTGACGGGCCGCCCGTCCGGTCCGGCGACGTCGAAGCTGAGGGAGCTGCCCTCCCGCAGCCGCAGCGCGTAGCCGTTCGCCGACGAGGACAGTCCCGGCGGGACCGCCGACGGCGCGGACTCGTGCCCGCCGTGCTGCTGGTCGGCGCTGTGGCCTCCGGTCGGCGGTGGTGGTGGTCCCGCGGCTGCTCCCGCGGCCCACGTGCCGCCGAAGACTACGGCCAGCGCGGCGCCGTAGAGCGCCACCTTGTAGCCCGTTCTCACAGGTCTTCTCCTCGGTTCAGGAGCGGACCAGGCGTGCGATGGCGTCACTCGCTTCGGCGATCTTCGCGTCCGCGGCGGTCCCGCCCTCGCTGACGGCCTGGCTCACGCAGTGCTTGAGGTGCTCGTCGAGCAACCCCAGTGAGACCGCCTGCAACGCCCGAGTGGCCGCGGAGATCTGGGTGAGCACGTCGATGCAGTACCCGTCCGTCTCGATCATCCGCTGCAAGCCGCGGACCTGGCCCTCGATCCTCCTGAGGCGGCGCAGGTGGGCGGTCTTGTTCTCGGCGTAGCCGTGCACGTCTCGCTCCTCGTCCGGCCACCGCGCGGCCGGCCGGTGATGCCGGGGGAGCGGTGGGCTCGCTTCTTTATACCCTAGGGGGGTATGGGTATGTCAAAAGTCCGGTTCGTGGCGGTTCGTGGCCGTTCCGCCATCAGGAACGCGTAAAGATCACCCGCCGGAGTTCTGCGGGGCGCCTGCCTCGCGGTTATCTTGCGGACGTGGTTGACCAGCAGGTTTCCGAGGCACCGTCCCGGCAGGAGCTCACCCGCGACACGGTCCGGCTGGCGGTGGTCGTCGGAGCGCTCGGGGTCGTGTTCGGCGACATCGGCACCAGCCCGATCTACACGATCCAGACGGTGTTCAACCCCGCCGACCCGCACCCGGTCCCGGTGAGCGTGGACAACGTCTACGGCGTCGTGTCGCTGATCTTCTGGTCGGTCATGATCGTCGTGACCGTGACGTACGTGCTGCTCGCGATGCGCGTCCACAACGACGGCGAGGGCGGCATCATGGCCCTCATCACGCTGCTGCGCAGGTGGAAGGCCAAGCAGGGCCGCAAGGCCGCCGCGACGCTCGCGGCACTGGGCATCTTCGGCGCCGCCCTGTTCTTCGGCGACAGCATGATCACGCCCGCCATCTCGGTGCTGTCCGCGGTGGAGGGCCTGAAGGTGGTCGAGCCGGAGCTGGAGCGGTTCGTCGTGCCGATCACCGCGGTGATCATCGTGGGCCTGTTCCTGGTGCAGCGCCGGGGAAGCGCGGCGGTCGGGAAGTTCTTCGGCCCGGTGATGATCCTGTGGTTCACGGCGATCGGCGCGGCCGGCGTCCGCGGCATCGCCGGCCACCCGGAGATCCTCAAGGCGCTGTCGCCCACCTACGCGGCCGGGTTCCTCTTCGGCCACTTCGGCATCGCGTTCTTCGCACTGGCCGCCGTCGTCCTCGCGGTCACCGGCGCCGAGGCCCTGTACGCCGACATGGGCCACTTCGGCCGCCCGGCGATCGCGCGCGGCTGGCTGTTCCTCGTGCTGCCGGCCTGCGTGCTGAGCTACCTCGGCCAGGGCGCGCTGGTCCTCGACGACGAGGCGAACGTGAGCGGCCCGTTCTTCCTGCTGGTGCCGGAGTGGGGCCGCTGGCCGATGGTCGTCCTCGCCACGGCCGCGACGGTGATCGCGTCGCAGGCGGTCATCACCGGCGCCTACTCGGTGGCCTCGCAGGCCGCGCAGCTCGGCTACCTGCCGAGGTTGCGGATCGCGCACACGTCGGAGTCGACGATCGGCCAGATCTACGTGCCGTGGATCAACTGGGTGCTGATGGTGTCGGTGCTGACCCTGGTGTTCGCGTTCCGCACGTCGGCGGCACTGGCGTTCGCGTTCGGCATGGCCGTCACCGGCACGATCACGATCACCACGTCGCTGTTCCTGTTCCTGGCACGCCGGAAGTTCGGCGCCCCCGCCTGGGCCATCGGTCTCGGCGCCGTCGTGCTGCTGGGCGTGGACCTGCTGTTCCTGGCGGCGAACCTGACCAAGCTGCTGCACGGCGCGTGGCTGCCGCTGCTGATCGGCCTGACCGCCTTCACCGTGATGACGACCTGGCAGCGGGGCCGCGCGATCGTCACGAAAGCCCGCCACGAGGCGGAGGGATCGCTGCAGGAGTTCATCGAGGAACTGCACTCGCGCCGGCTGACCCGCGTGCCGGGCTGCGCCGTGTTCCTCAACCGCAGCAAGGAGACGGCACCTCTCGCCATGCGCGCGAACGTCGAGCACAACCACGTGCTGCACGAACGCGTGGTGATCGTGTCGATCGAGACCGAACCCGTCCCGCGCGTCCCACCGGACCGCCGCGTCGAGGTCGACGAGCTCGGCTACACCGACGACGGCATCATCCACGTGAAGGCGCGCTTCGGGTACATGGAGACGCCGGACGTGCCGGCGGCGCTGGCGCTGGTCGACCCGGCGCGGACGGAGGGCGCGCTGGACCTGGGGCAGGCCCGGTACTTCCTGTCGAAGATCGAGCTCCAGCGCGGCCGGGCGCACACGATGGCGGGGTGGCGGAAGCGGCTGTTCGTGGCCACCTCGTACATCACGGCGGACGCCGCCGAGCACTTCGGGCTGCCGCGGGAGCGGACCGTGATCATGGGTGCGCACATCGAGGTCTAGTGCGGTTCCGGGGCAGGTGGGTCGCACCTGCCCCGGAACCGTTCGTCAGCTGTCGTCCCTGTCCAGCGTGAAGGTCACCTCGTAGAGACCGGGGTGGGCCTGGCCGAACGCCTTGTTGCCGTCGATCAGCCCGTGCGCGTGCAGGTGCCGGACGACGCGACGGGCCGCGTCGAGGTCCTCGCTCTGCGCGTAGTTCACGACACGGGTGCCGTCGAGACTGCGGTGCAGGCTCGCGGAGATCCAGCCGGGTACCTCGCTCGCGACCCGGGCCGCGCGGGCCAGGTGGTCGAGCAGGGGCTGCTGGCGGTCGGGCTCGACGGTGAACACGTTGATCCGGGTCACCGCTGAACCGGCACGGATGACGGGCATCGCTTCTCCTCGCGTGATGACGAGGCGCGCAGCAGAGGCTCGACAGGACGTGCGGCGTCAAGCCCCGGCTGTGCGCCGTGAGCTTGTCGCGGGTCGCCGTCGTGACGGCGAACGGAGCCTCGTGCGGAGGGGGCCGGGCTCACCGGTGCCGGCCCAGGTCCTTTTCGACCCGCCGAGACTACCGCCCGGAGACCTCGCCCGTTACCAGGTCACGGGAAGTTCGTGGAGGCCGTAGATGAACGCGTCGGACTTGAACGGCAGGTCGTCGACCTCGGCAGCCAGTGCCAGCGTCGGGATCCGCCGGAACAGGGTGTCGACGACGATCTGGAGCTCCGCCCTGGCCAGGTTCTGGCCCAGGCACTGGTGCGGCCCGAACCCGAACGCGAGGTGGTGGCGGGCGCCGCGGTCGAGGTCGAGGTCGTCCGGGTGCTCGAACGCCCGCGGGTCGCGGTTGGCGGAGTGGGTCAGCGCCAGCACGCCCTCGCCCGCCCTGATGAGCTGCCCGCCGATCTCGGCGTCCTCGACGCACAGCCGGGCCGTCGCCGTGTCGAGGATCGTGAAGTAGCGCAACAGCTCCTCGACGGCGCCGGGCGTCCTGGCGGGATCCGACGTGATCGCCGCGAGCTGGTCCGGGTTGCGCAGCAGGGCCATCACCGCCAACGAGATCATGTTCGCCGTCGTCTCGTGTCCCGCCACCAGCAGCAGGAAACCCATGGTCGCCAACGAGGTCCGCCGGTAGGTGCCGTCCTCGGTGAGCTTGCGGATCTGCCGTCCGAGCAGGTCGTCCGGCGGGCTCTTCTCCTTGTCCGCCACCAGGTCGACCAGGTAGCGCTGGACGGCGGCGAACGCCGCCTGGCGTTCGGGCTGGGGCGTGTCGCGGCCGATGATCTTCGCGGTGTTGTCCTGGAAGAGGGCGTGGTCGTCGTAGGGGACGCCCAGCAGTTCGCAGATCACCAGCGACGGCACCGGGAGCGACAGCGCCGCCACCAGGTCCGCCGGTTTCGGGCCGGCCAGCAGGGCGTCGACCCGGTCGTCGACGATCTGCTGGATCCGCGGCCGCAGCACCTCGGTCCGGCGGACGGTGAACTCGCCGAGCACCGCCCTGCGCGCGGGTCCGTGCTCGGGTGCGTCCATGTCGATCAGGGTGCGTTCGTCGTCGGGTCGCCGGGCGGCCGCCTCGCCCGCGGTCAGCTTCGGGAAGTCCGGGTGCTGCCGGTCGGAGCTGAAGCGCCGGTCGCCGAGCACCTTCCGCACGTCCTCGTGGCGGCTGACCGCCCACGCGGTGCCGCCCTCGGGCAGCCGCACCCGCGAGACAGGCGCCTCCTCGCGGATCTCCCGGTACGCGGGCGGTGGTGAGAACGGGCAGGTGCGGGTCATGGGGAACTCGTGCTTCGCGGTGCCGGTCATGGCTTCCTCTCGGTGGTTCACGGGCTCAGGCCGGTCCCCGGCCGGCGAAGTGCGGTTCCGCCGCTTCCAGCCGCGGCGCCGGGACGCCCCACCGCCTGGCCTCGCTCAAGGTGTCGCGGCAGATCTCGCGCGGTTCGGCCGCGGCGGGATCGGAGTGGGCCGCGAAGTTCACCCGCGCCGGGGTGAAGTGGGTGATCAGCCAGGAGAACGCGGGGGCGACCAGCCGGGCGGGCAGGCGGAACGGCAGCACGGCCATCCGGTGGCGGCGCATGTCGATGCCGCGCGCCCGCACCAGCGGCAGGAGCTCCCGTCCGGTCAGCAAGGCCTCCCGCAGGGCGTCCGTCTGCCCGATCAGGTCCGCCAGCGACCCGAGCCGCAGTCCCTGGGAGTGCAGGGCGGCGTCGGACACGAAGTGGATCCACAGCGAGCCGGTGAGGTCCGGTTGCTCGCGCAGCCGGAAACCGGCTTGCCGGAACACCTGGCGCACAGCCTGTTCCCGTGCCGTCGGCGGACGGCCGACCGTGCCGAACGCGACGGCCGGCATCACCGTCCCGCGGAGCACGCCGTCGTCGCCGAAACCGCCACCGGCCAGCGGGAGTCCCCAGGCGACCCGGTCGCGGGGCAGGGGGCCGATCGCGTCGAGCGGGTCGGACCAGATGTTGCCGAGGACCAGCACCGTGGCGTCGCCGACCCGCGGTGCCAGGAAGCTCGCCGCCTCCGGCAGGCGGTGGTGCGGCACGCTCAGCACGATCAGGTCGTAGTCGTGGCCGGGTGGCAGTTCCTCCCGCAGGCGCACGGGCCACGTCCGCACGACGCGCCGGGTCTTCGCCGGTCGCCTCAGGTCGAGCAGGTCGAGGTCCACCGCGTTCCCGTACGTCGCGGCACGCCCCGGCCGGACGTAGAACTCGACCTCATGCCCGGCCTCGTGCAGGGCCCAGCCGTAGAAGGTCGCGATCACGCCGCGGCCGAACATCAGGATCTTCACGCTGCACCTCGTGGGGTACGATTGAAGTGGAGATTATCTCCAGTTCGAAGATATGGAGATAATCTCCACTTGTCAACGGAGGTGCCCCGTGAACCCGGCCAAGCCGCTGCGCGCCGACGCCCGGCGCAAGAGGGACGCCCTGCTCGCCAAGGCCAGGGAGATGTTCGACGCCGGCAGCTTCTTCGACCTGCGCTTCGACGACTTCGCGGGCCTGGCCGGGGTGGGCGTCGGGACCCTGTACCGCCACTTCCCGACGCGGGAGGAGCTGGCGGAGGCGGTGTTCCACGAGGAGGTCACCGCGCTGTGCGACCGCGTGCGGCACCTCAGGGACGAACTGCCGGCGGCGGACGCCCTGGCGTCCTTCCTGCGCGGGTTCGTCGACTACCTGGACGCCCACCGGGGTCTGGCCCAGACGCTGGCCACGCTGATGGCCTCACGCGCGAGCGCGCTGGCCGAAGGCAGCCAGGCGCTGGAACGGGCCGTGCTCGACCTGGTCGACGCCGCGGTCGGCGAGGGCTCGCTGCGCGAGGACGTGGATGGCGGCGCGGTCATGATGGCGCTGCACGGCATCGGCGCGGCCCACGACCGCCCGAACTGGCGGTCCGAGGCGGACGGCCTCGTCACGGCGGTGCTCGCGGGTCTGCGGCCGGCAGGGGAGAAGGCCGCAGACCCGCGCCACGCGCTCTAGGCGCTTTCGGCCGCCGCCGCGCGGCCCGCCGCCCGTCCGGAGAACAGGCCGCTGCCCGGGTCGAGGATCTGTGCAGGGGTGCGGTGCGGGCGAGGCTGTCGCCGCTGTGGACCAGCGAGTTGCGGATGCCCATCACCTGCAGGTCCTTGGTGAACGGGTTGTCGACCTGCTGGTCGCGCACCACGATCTGGCGACGCAGCTGGTCCAGGTCGACGAGGTTCTGTCCGGTCAGGGCGTTCATGCCGGCGACCAGGTCGGGAGACCCGTCGATCGTCTCCACGGCGCACCACGAACCGGTGAACTGCGGGGAACGATCCGGGCAACACCGTTCACAGACTCCGAAAGCCCGAGTTGATCAACTCCGAACAGCCGATTGCGGACGCTGCCCGCACCGATAGATTTGATCTATGGCAGCACGGAAGCACATCTTGGTGCTGTTGACCCTACTCACCGCCGCCTGCACGGCCGAGCAGGACGGAAGGCCCGTTCCCGAGGCGAAGAGCTCCTCCCCGGTGTCGCAGGGAAGGGCGCCGTCCACAAAGGTGAGTGCGGTTGTGGACGGCCGCACCGTCGAGCTCGCCGACGGCACGCGGGTCCGCGTCTCGTTCCTCGCCGAGCCGCCGGCGTGCGCCGCTGCCGCGGCACGGGAGTTCGCCGCGAAGACGTTGCAGGACAGGGACGTCACCGTCACCGGCAGGAGTCCCGGCGAGGTCTCGCTGGCCCTGGCGGACGGCGCCGACTACGCGCTCGCCGCCGTCCGGGCCGGCGTGCTGCGCGCCACGGGCGTCGACGGCGGCCCGCTGGTGGAGGCGCAGACCAAGGCGTCCCAGGCGAAACTCGGTCTCTGGGGGCAGAGCTGCGACTCGACGGCGCCGCCGAGCGTGCCGCCGCCCCCTCCGCCGTGCGTGGTCGTCTACCGCGTCACCAGCCAGTGGCCCGGCTCGTTCCAGGCGGACGTGACCGTGCGCAACGTGAGCGACGTGCTGATCAACGGGTGGACGCTGCGCTGGCGGTTCGCCGACGGGCAGACCGTGTCGCAGATGTGGAACGCCACCGCGTCCCAGTCCGGCGCGGACGTGAGCGTGACCAACGCCGACTACGCCGCGCTGATCGTCGTCAACGGGTCGGTGTCGATCGGGTTCAACGGCGCGGTCTCCGGCCAGAACTCGGTGCCCGAGTCGTTCACGCTGAACGACGCGCCCTGCACGACCGGATAGCCCGCCCGGCGATTGCTTTCCGGTGAGCGGAAAGCTCCGGTCGACGCCGAGGCGGTCCCGTCCCTAACGTTCGACCCCGTGACGAGCAGCCAGCACGAGATCAGCGACGAGATCGCGGAGATCCACGCCGACTCACCGCGAGGTGCGCCGCTGCTGGACTTCGCCCCGTACCGCAGCACGCGGCTGCGTCACCCGACCAAGGAGCTCCAGCTCGTCGACCCCGAGGGCGCCGAGCTGGTCGCCCCGGTCTTCGGCCACTCCGACGTCGACCCGGTCGAGTCCGACCTGACCGTCCAGCGCGGCGGCGACCCGATCGGCGAACGCATCCGCGTGCACGGCCGCGTCCTCGACGGCGACGGCCGGCCGGTGCGCCGCCAGCTCGTCGAGATCTGGCAGGCCAACTCGGCCGGCCGCTACGCGCACCAGGGCGACCAGCACCCGGCGCCGCTCGACCCGAACTTCACCGGCGTCGGGCGCTGCCTCACCGACGACGACGGTCGGTACTCGTTCACCTCGATCAGGCCGGGCCCCTACCCGTGGCGCAACCACCACAACGCCTGGCGGCCCGCGCACATCCACTTCTCGCTGTTCGGCACGGACTTCACCCAGCGGCTGATCACCCAGATGTACTTCCCCGGCGACCAGCTGCTGGCGCTGGACCCGATCGCCCAGTCGATCACCGACCCCGCGGCCCTGGCCCGGCTGGTCGCGTCCTACGACCACTCGCGGTCCGAGCACGAGTGGCTGCTCGGCTACCGCTGGGACATCGTGCTGACCGGCAGCCACGCGACCTACCTGGAGCCGTCCGATGACTGAGGCCACCCCCGGGCAGACCGTCGGCCCGTTCTTCCACCACGCGCTCGCGTTCCCCGGCGACGCGGAGCTCGTGCCGTTCGGCTCGGCCGGGTCCGTGGTGCTGCACGGCTACGTCCTCGACGGCGCCGGCGCTCCCGTGCCCGACGCGATGATCGAGATCCGGCAGGCCGACGCGTCCGGCGTCGTGCCGAAGGCGGGCGGGTCGCTGCGGCGGCGCGGCGCCGGGTTCACCGGCTGGGGCCGGTGCTGCACCGACGCCGCCGGGCACTACTGGTTCAGCACCATCGAGCCGGGCCTGCCGTTCTTCGCGGTGACGGTGTTCGCCCGCGGCCTGCTCGACCGACTGTTCACGCGCATCTACCTGCCCGGCGCGCCCGAGGCCGTCGACGGCCTGGTGGCCTCGCGCGAGGACGACGGCCGGCTGCGGTTCGACATCCACCTGCAGGGGCCGTCCGAGACGGTGTTCCTGAAGTACCCGCGGACGTGACCGTGCTCCCCGGCTCCCACCGCGCCGCCGGCCTCGTCGACGACGAGGCGCTGCTGCGCGCCCTGGTCGAGGTGGAGGTGGCGTGGGCGCGGGTGCTCGGGTCGTCGATCTCCGTGTCGGTGTCCTCCGTGGACCCCGCCGAGGTCGAGGCCGCGGGCAACCCCGTCCTGCCGGTGGTCGCCGCGATCCGGTCGCAGGTCTCCGTGCCCGTCCACACGGGACTGACGAGCCAGGACGTGCTCGACACGGCCTTCATGCTGCTGGCGCGGGAGGTGGTGTCGCGCGTTTCGCTCGACCTGTCGCGGGTGGCGGACGCACTGGCCGTTCTTGCCGAGGAGCACCGTTCGTCGGTGATGGCGGGGCGGACGCTGACGCAGTTCGCCGTGCCGATCACGTTCGGGCTCAAGGCGGCGCGGTGGCTGACCGGCGTGCTGGACTGCCTGGACGCGCTCGGCGGCCTGGCGTTCCCGGTGCAGTGCGGGGGAGCGGCGGGAACGTTGTCGCGGGCGGCGACAGTGGTGGACCCGCTGGCCGGGGCCGCGTCGTTCGCTTCGTTCCTGGGGTTGTCGTGGCCCGGAATGCCTTGGCACACCTACCGCGCGCCCGTCACGCGCCTCGGCGACGCGCTGGTCGGCGTGTGCGACGTGCTCGGGGTGATCGCGGGCGACGTGCTGACGCTCGGACGGCCGGAGATCGGCGAGGTGTCCGAGGGCGCGGTGGCCGGGCGCGGCGGGTCGTCGACGATGCCGCACAAGCGGAACCCGGTGCTGGCGGTACTGGTGAACAGCGCCGCGCTGCAGGCCCCCGGGCTGGGGGCGCAGCTGCACCTGTGCGCGTCGCGGGCCGTGGACGAGCGGCCGGACGGGGCCTGGCACGCGGAGTGGCCGGCTTTGCGGTCGTTGCTGGAGCTGGCGGTGGTGGCGGGTTCGCAGGCGGCGGAGTTGGTGGAGGGGCTCGAGGTGCACGCGGACGTGATGGCGCGGCGTGCGGTCGGGGCGGCTGGGGAGTTGCTGGCGGAGCGGGGTGGTGGGACGGATCCGGGGGCCTACCTCGGGGCGGCCGAGCAGTTCGTGGACGCCGTGGTGCGGAGGTGGCGTGATGGGCGGTGAGCTGAGCCTGACGCGCCTTGCCGGCTCGGAGTCATCCGATCGGCTGATCGTCGTCGGCCCCTCCCTCGGCACGTCGGTCGCGATGCTGTGGCGGGAGTGCGCCCAGTCCCTCGGCGGGAGCGAGGTCATCGGCTGGGACCTGCCCGGCCACGGCGCCGGCTGTCCGACGACCGAGCCGTTCACGGTGCAGGACATCGCCGACGAAGTGGAGAAGCGCACCGCGGTGCTGGCCGGGACCAGGCCGGTCGCCTACGCCGGGGTGTCGTTCGGCGGCGCGGTCGGGTTCGAGCTGGCGTCCCGGCGCGACAGTCCGTTCGGCGCTGTCGTGTGCATCGGTGCGGCGCGCAGGATCGGGGTGCCGGAGACCTGGCACGAGCGGGCCGCGCTGGTGCGCCGGCTCGGGACGCCCGTCGTGGTCGAGGGGTCGGCCCGGCGGTGGTTCGCGCCGGGGTTCGTCCGGCGGCGGCCGCAGGTCGCCGGGGCGTTGCTCAAGGCGCTGGCGGACACCGACCGGGAGTCGTACGCACGCGCCTGCGAGGCGTTGGCGGAGTTCGAGGCCGGGGACGCCGTCACGCCCACGGCGGTGCTGGTCGGCGAGCACGACGTCGTGGTGCCGGCGGCCGGTGCCGACCGCGTTCTCGAGGGCTGCGGGCACCTGCCGCCCGCGGAGGAGCCGGTCGCGGTCGCACGAGTGGTGGTGGAGGAGATGCGGTGTCTTACGACGACGGGATGAGGGTCCGGCGGGAGGTCCTCGGCGACGCGCACGTCGACCGGGCGGCGCCGGACGAGTTCACGCGGGACTTCCAGGAGTTCATCACCCGGTACGCGTGGGGCGAGGTGTGGACGCGGCCGGGGCTCGACCGGCGGATGCGCAGCGCGGTCACGCTGACGGCGTTGATCGCGCGCGGGCACTGGGACGAGCTGAAACTGCACGTCGCCGCCGCGGTGCGCAACGGGCTGAGCCAGGACGAGATCGCCGAGGTGATCCTGCAGAGCGCGATCTACTGCGGCGTGCCGGCGGCCAACCACGCGTTCGCCGTGGCGCGGCAGGTCCTCCAGGAGAACAAGACCGCATCGGACGCAGTGGAGGAGCCGTCATGACGCGCACCCGGGTCGGCATCGTCGGTGCGGGGCCGGCGGGGCTGATGCTCTCGCACCTGTTGTCGCTCAACGGGATCGACAGCGTCGTGATCGACACCAGGACCCGGCTGGAGATCGAGAACACGATCCGCGCGGGCATCCTGGAGGCCGACAGCGCGCGGCTGCTCGTCGACACCGGCGTGTCCGACCGGGTGCTGCGCGACGGGCACCCGCACGAGGGCATCGACCTGCGGTTCGGCGGCGAGAGCCACCGCGTCGACTTCCGGGCGCTGGTCGGCGAATCGGTGTGGCTCTACCCGCAGACCGACGTGTTCGTCGACCTCGCGAACGCCCGCGAACGCGACCACGGCGACGTCCGGTTCGGCGTCAGCGACACCTCGGTCGACGTGAACGGGCCCGCGATCCGGTTCGTCGACAGCAGTGGGGAGCAGCAGGAGGTGCGCTGCGACCTGCTCGTCGGCGCGGACGGCTCGCGGTCGATCTGCCGGGCCGAGGTGCCGGAGTCCGTGCGCCGGCACAGCTCGCGCGAGTACCCGTTCGCCTGGTTCGGCATCATCACCCAGGCCCCGCGCAGCGCTCCCGAGCTCGTCTACGCGCACTCGCCGCGCGGGTTCGCGCTGATCAGCCAGCGCACCGACACCCACCAGCGCATGTACTTCCAGTGCGAGCCGGACACCGACCCCGCCGACTGGTCCGACGACCGGATCTGGGAGGAGCTCCAGGCCCGCGTGGCCGGCCCGGACGGCTTCGCGCTGAAGGAGGGGCCGATCACCGAGAAGACGGTGCTGCGCTTCCGGTCGTTCGTCGCGGAACCCATGCGCCACGGCAGCCTGCTGCTCGCCGGCGACGCCGCCCACACCGTGCCGCCGACCGGCGCGAAGGGCCTCAACCTGGCGCTGGCCGACGTGCGCGTGCTCAGCGAGTTGATCGAACGCGCGCTGCTGAAGAACGACTCCGCGGCGCTGGACGAGTACGGGCCGCGCGCGTTGGACCGCGTCTGGAAGGCGCAGCACTTCTCGTACTGGATGACGACGATGCTGCACGCCCTGCCCGGCGCGACGGACTTCGACGTGCGGCGCCAGCTCGGCGAGCTGCGGTCCGTCGTCGGGTCGGAGGCGGGCTCGAAGTTCCTGGCCGAGGGGTACACGGGCCGCTGGCCCGCTTGAGCGGGACTGGAGCCGGGTCGGCGAGACTGGCCCGATGGACATCGCGGCGCTGCGCCTCGGCAACATCGGGCAGCTTCAGTCGGCCGAGGACGTCGTGCGGTCGCTCGGAGCGATGCAGGGCCAGGACTACGGCCAGTCGTTGTGGGCGTTGGGTTTGCGCACCGCCTCCGGGCGGATCGCGGACGTGGAGGAAGCGCTGCAGTCGGGCCGTGTCATCCGCACGTGGCTGATGCGCGGCACGATCCACTACGTGCCGGCCGAGGACGTCCGGTGGATGCTGGGCCTCTTCGGAGCCCGCGACCTCGCCCGCCTGACCCCCAAGGCGTGGGCGTACCACCACATGACGCCCGAGCTGATGTCGTTGGCGCGCAAGACGTTCGTGGAGGCCCTGACCGGCGGCGGCTGCCTGACCCGGCGCGAGATGATCGACCTGATGGCGGGCGTCGGCATCCCGGACGACCGGCAGCAGAGCTACTTCACGTTCATCCACCTCGCGCAGGAGGGCTTGGTGGTGCCCGGTCCGCCGCGCGGCAAGGAGCAGACGTTCGTGCTGCTCGACGAGTGGGCGCCGCGGCAGCGGGCGCTGGAGGGCGACGAGGCGATGGCCGTGCTGGCGTCGCGGTTCTTCGGCTCGCACGGCCCGGCGACCCTGGCGGACTTCGCGAACTGGTGCGGCATCGGCGTCCGCGAGGCCTCGCGGGGCCTGGAGGCGGTGAGGTCGTCGCTGGTGCGCGAGGACGTCGACGGCAAGGAGTACTGGCTGCCGCCCGACCTCACGCCGGGTTCCGGCGCGTTCCTGCTGCCCGCGTACGACGAGCTGGTGATCGGCTACAAGGACCGCGGCGCGTTCTTCACCCGCTACGGCGAGATCCCGATCTCCACCTACAACGGCATGTTCCACGCGACGATCATCGAGGACGGCCAGGTCGCCGGGCTGTGGCGGCGGGTCATGAAGAAGACGTCCGTCGACGTGGAGCTGCGGCCGCTGCCGGGGTTCGACGTCGACCGGCTGACACCGCACGTCGAGCGGTTCGGCGACTTCCTCGGGTTGCCGGTGCGGGTCGTGGTGAAGGACGCGCCCGAGGCGGGGTCGTCGAAGGTCAGCTGGCGCTCCCGCAAGTGAGGACCTCCACCTCGCCTCGCGGGGTCCTCCGCGAGGATGACCCCGCGCGACGGACGCGATCTTGGGCGCGCCCGCATACCGTTGTCCCATGTTGACTGTGAGGGGGATCAGCCGGAGCTTCGGCGACCACCGGGTGCTCGACGACGTCAGCTTCGACGTCAAACCCGGCCGGATGACGGGGTTCCTGGGCGCCAACGGGTCGGGCAAGACGACCACGATGCGCATCGTGCTGGGGGTGCTCGCCGCGCACGGGGGCACGGTGAGCTGGAAGGGGACCGAGGTCCGGTCGCAGAACCGGCCGGACTTCGGTTACATGCCGGAGGAACGCGGTCTGTACCCGAAGATGAAGGTGCGCGACCAGATCACCTGGCTGGGCCGCCTGCACGGCATGGACAAGACGACCGCGCTGGCCAACACCGACGCGCTGCTGGCCGACCTGGAGCTCACCGACCGCGCCGGCGACCGGCTGGAGGAGCTGTCGCTGGGCAACCAGCAGCGCGTGCAGATCGCCGCCGCGCTGGTGCACGACCCCGACGTGCTGATCCTCGACGAGCCGTTCTCCGGCCTCGACCCGATCGCCGTCGAGACCGTCCTGGACGTGCTGCGCAAGCGCGCCGCGAGCGGGGTGCCCGTGCTGTTCTCCAGCCACCAGCTGGCGATCGTGGAACGGCTCTGCGACGACGTGGTGATCATCTCGAAGGGACGGATCGCCGCGAACGGCTCCCGCGAGGAGCTGCGCCGCAGCCACGCCGGCGAGCGCTACGAGATCGTCGTCGGGCAGGACGCGGGCTGGGTCCGCGACGTGCCCGGCGTGACGCTCCTGGAGCTCGACGGGCCGCGCGCCGTGTTCGAGTCCGCGCCGCAGCAGGTGCTCAAGGCCGCGCTGGAGCGCGGTGAGGTCCGTTCGTTCACCCCGGTCGTGCCCACGCTCGACGAGATCTTCAAGGAAGTGGTCTGACGTGGCACGCGCCACCTTCCCCCAGGCGACCTGGCTCGTCGCCGAACGCGAGATGAGGACCCTCGTCTCCTCCAAGGGCTTCTGGATCGGGTTCGTCTTCACGATCGCCGGGCTGTTCGCGCTCACCGTGCTGCCGACGGTCTTCGGCGGTGACGACCCGAAGGTCGCCGCCGTCGGCTCCGCAGTGCAGGCGGTGCAGGGCAAACAGCTCGACGTGCGGGAGGTCGGCAGCGTCCAGGAGGCCTCCGACCTCGTCCGCGACGACGAGGTCGAGGCCGCGGTCGTGCCGGACGGCGGCGGCATCAAGGTCCTGGCGCTGAACGACCCGCCCAACGACGTGATCCGCCAGCTCGTCGACGCGCCACCGGTCGAGCTGCTCGACCCGTCCGCGGTGACCTCCGGCCAGCGGTCGCTGACCGTGATCGTCTTCGGGCTGGTGTTCCTGATGTTCGGCATGGGCGGCGCGGCGATCGCGCAGAGCACCGTGACCGAGAAGCAGACGCGGATCGTGGAGATCCTCGTGTCGACGGTGCCGGTGCGGGCGCTGCTCGCGGGCAAGATCCTCGGCCACACGATCCTCACGCTGTGCCAGGTGGTGGTGCTGGCCTTGGTGGCGCCGATCGCGTTGCGGGTCGCCGGGCTGTCCGAACTGCTGGCGGTGGTCGTGCCCGCGCTGGGCTGGTTCGTGCCGTTCCTGATGCTCGGGTTCGTGCTGATCTCGTCGATGTGGGCGGTCGCGGGCGCGCTGGTCAGCCGTCAGGAGGACCTCGGCTCGACGATGGGCCTCGTGATGCTCGCGGTGATGGGCCCGTACTTCCTCGTGCAGTTCCTGTTCGAGAACGCCGGTGCGCTCGCGGTGCTGTCGTTCGTGCCGTTCACGGCGGGGGTCGCGATGCCGGTGCGGATGTTCGCGCAGCAGGCGCAGCCGTGGGAGGCGCTGGTCTCGATGGGCGTCCTCGCGGCGACGGTCGTGGTGATCCTGCTGGTCGCCTCGCGCCTGTACACCGGGTCGCTGCTCCAGACCGGCGGCCGGGTCAAGCTGGCGAAGGCCTGGGCACCGGCAGAATAGGACGCATGACCGCAGAACCGATCCGCCTCGCCTTCGTCGGCCTGGGCGCCATGGGCACCCGGATGCTGACGGCGGCACAGGCACATCCCGACTACACCGTGGTCGCGGGCGTCGACATCGCTCCTCGCACGCTCGACGTCCCCGTCGTCACCTCGCTCGGCGACGTGCTGTCCGATGTGGACGCGGTGTACGTGTCGACGCCGCCCGCCTCGCACGCCGCGCTCGTGCACCGGGCGTTCGACGCGGGCAAGGCCGTGTTCTGCGAGAAGCCGCTCGCCGTCGACCTCGGCGAGGCCCGCGCGCTGGCCGAGGCGGCGCGGGGACGGCCGAACGCGGTCAACTTCGCCCTGTCGGACATGACCGGGACGATCGAGGTCGAACGCCGGCTGCCCTCGCTCGGTGCGCTGCGGGGAGTGGAGGTCCGGCTGCAGTTCCCGCGCTGGCCGAGGCCGTTCCAGGCCGACGCGACGTGGCTCTCGCGGTCCGAGCAGGGCGGGTTCGTGCGCGAGGTGCTGTCGCACTTCGTCTACCTGACCGACCGGGTGCTCGGGCCGCTCACCGTCGAGTCGGTGTCGTCGGACTTCCCCGCGGCCGGCGCGGCGGAGGTGGCGGCACGGGGTCTGCTGCGCGGCAGCGGCGTGCCGGTGCACGTGTCGGCGTTCTCCGGACTGGCCGGGCCCGAGGTCTACGAGTGGACCGTCTGGGGCACCGAGCGGTCGCTGCGGCTGAGCCAGTGGGCGAACCTGTCCACTTCGGACGGTGGTGCGTGGGAACCGGTGCCGCTGGAGCAGACCGGGTCCGACCACTCGCGGCTCACGCTGTTCGCGCGGGCGGTGCGGGGCGAGCACCCGCGGCACCTGGCCGACTTCGAGAGCGGCCTGCGGGTGGCCGAGGTGGTCGAGGCCTTCCTGCGGTAGGACCTCGACCACCGGCGGTGTCCTCAGCCGAGCACTTCGCGCAGCTTGGCGCCGAACTCCTCCGGCTTGCCCGCCCAGCCGTACTCGCCGCCGATGAACCCGCCGTGGTGGCTGGGGAACACGACGGCCTCCTGGCCGAGCAGCTTCGCCGTGTGGATGGCGGTGCGCGCGGTGAACGCGTCGCCCGTCTCCTCGCCGACCGCGATCACGACACGGGTGGGAGCGGCCTTCAGCTCGTCGACCCGCGGCTGGTAGTCGGTGACGGCGAGCGACGAGGTGCCCAGCAGCGGGTCGTCGCGCGTGCCGTCGTCCTCGGACGGCATGCCGAACTGCGCCGGGTCGGGCGCGGGCTGCGCGAAGTACTCGTCGGTGTACTCGCCCTGGTGCGAGCTCATCTGCATGAACGCCGCCATGCCCGCGCCCTGCCCCTTGGCCTGGTAGACGTCCATGAAGGCGTCGCGGGCGCGGCGGGCGGCGGCCGCGTCGGGCAGCACGGTGATCAGCGGCGGCTCGTGCGCCACGAGCGTGACGACGTCGTCCGGGTAGGACGCCACCAGCTCGAGGGCCGTGACGGCGCCGCCGCTGGACGCGAACAGGTCGACCGGGCCGCCGACGGCCTGGATCACCGCGTGCACGTCCGCCGCCTGGGTGTCGGGCCTGTTGTCGGTGCGGCCGTCCGAGCGGGTGCTCCTGCCGAGACCGCGCGGGTCGTAGGTGATCACCTTCCGGTCCGGGAACTGAGCGCGCAGCGCCGTGAAGCCGCTCGCGTCCATGGGCTGGCCGATCATCATCAACGGCCGGCCCTCGCCGCTCACGTCGTAGGTGATGGCCGCGTTTCCAGTCTCGAGGACGTGGGTTTCCATGAGGTTCTCCCCAGTCGGGATCGGGTCTGAACAGCGTAGTCACAGACGTGAACCCGGATGGGCTGACAGGCCGATCGACCTGCGCAAAGTCCGCTGTTATCAAAGATCGCATGACGCGAACAGCAGTGGTGACCGGCGGCGGCACGGGCATCGGCAGGGCGGTGGCGGCCCGGCTCGTGGAGCAGGGCCTGGACGTGGTGGTCACGGGACGGCGGGAGGACGTCCTGAAGGCGGCGGCCGAGGAGGTCGGCGCGCGGGCGGTGGTGTTCGACGCGGCCGACCCGGAGGCGGTGCAGGCGGCGCTGAGCGACCTGCCGTCCACGGTGGACGTGCTGGTCAACAACGCGGGCGGCAACATGACCCGGCGCCTGCCCGCGCCGGAGAACCTGGCGGACGTGCGGAACCTGTGGCTCGCCAACTACGAGTCCAACGTGGTCAGCGCCGTGCTCGTCACGACCGCGCTGGAGCCGCGGCTGGCCGACAACGCCCGCGTGGTCACGATCGGCTCGATCGCGGGACGGCGCGGCTCGGGGGCCTACGGCGCGGCGAAGGCGGCCGTGGAGGCGTGGACGGCGGACCTCGCGTTCGCGGTGGGGGCGCGGGGGATCACGGTCAACGTCGTGTCGCCCGGCGTCGTCGAGGACACGGAGTTCTTCGGCGGGACGCTGAGCGAGGAGCGGCGCCGGAAGCTCGTCGGCAACCCGGCGAACGGCCGCGCGGGAACGCCCGCGGACGTGGCGGCGGCGATCACGTTCCTGACCTCGCCGGAGGCCGGGCACATCACCGCGCAGGTCATCGGCGTGAACGGCGGAGCCGGGCTCGGACGCTGAACGCGACCACCGCCACCAGCACGACCAGCAGCGCGACCCACGAGAACTCGGCGAGGTAGTGCTCGGCGGCCTCTCCGACGAAGTAGACGGCCGCCGTCGTGCCGCCGGCCCACGCGATGCCGCCCGCCGCGTTGGCCAGCAGGAACTTCCCGTAGTGCATGTTCATCGTCGCCGCGAGCGGACCGGACAGGATCCGCAGCAGCGCGACGAACCGGCCGAAGAACACCGCCCACGCGCCGAAGCGTTCGAACACGCCGCGGGCGCGGTCGACCTTGTCCGGACTGAAGTGGCGGGGGAACTTCTCCCCGGCCCAGCCGAAGACGCGCGGCCCGAACCGCTTGCCCAGCGCGTAGCCGAGGCTGTCGCCGATGATGGCCCCGGCGGAGGCGGAGATGCCGACGACCAGCGGCGACACGCCGTCGTGGTGCGAGGCCATCAACGCGGCCGTGACCAGCACGATCTCGCCGGGCAACGGGATCCCGACGCTCTCGACGCCCACCACCAGGCCCACGACGACGTAGACCAGCAGCGGGGGGACGGTGTGGAGCCACTGCGCGAGCACGGTCGCGATCTTCCCCCAGATCTCCGGCATCGGCCACGAGACACGGCGGTCTCGGTACGCTGCTGATCATCCGTGACGAGGGGGCGGTCGTGGCGAGCCAGCTCGGTCCACTGCTGCGGCGGTGGCGGCAGAGGGCGGGACTGAGCCAGGAGGCGCTCGCGCACCGCGCGGCCGTCGGCATCCGCACGGTAAGAGGGCTGGAAACAGGCGAACGGACCGATCCGCGCATGGGCACCGTGCGCGCGCTGGCCGACGCGCTGGAGCTGTCCGGGGCCGAGCGCGCCGAGCTGGTCGCGGCGGCCGGACGGGACGAACCTCCGGTCGTCGAGCCCGTCCGGTTCGACCCGCTGCACGAGGCCGTCGAGACGCTGAAGGTCGCGATCGAGGCCCGGTGGCGGCGCGAGGAGGAGCAGCGGCAGGTCCACGACCCGGTGCCGTTGCCCGTGCGGTGGGAGGCGGCGCCCGAGGCGTTGCGGGACAGCTGGCTCAACATCGGCGGCGAGGTCGCGCTGGACGGCCGCCTCGACCAGGTCGTCGAGGTCCACCGGCGGGTGCCGTCGCGGCGGCTCGTGGTGCTGGGACGGGCCGGGTCCGGCAAGACGGTGCTGACCACGCGGTTCGTGCTCGGCCTGCTGGCCGCGCGGGACCCGGCCGACCCGGTGCCGGTGATCTTCGGCCTCGGCTCGTGGCACCCGGAACGCGCCGGACTGCGCGACTGGATGGCCGAGCAGCTGATCCGCGACCACCCGTTCCTCGGGGCGCCGGGACCGAGCGGCACGCTGGCGTCGGCGCTGGTGGACTCGCAGCGGGTGCTGGACGGGTTCGACGAGATCGCGGCCGGGCTGCACCGGCCCGCGCTCACCGCCCTGAACGCGACCACGCTGCCGTTGCTGCTGACCAGCCGCGTGGACGAGTACCGCGACGCCGTGTCGGGCACCGACGTGCTGACGTCGGCGGCCGCGGTGGTGCTGGGCGACCTCACGGCCGGCGACCTCGACGATTACCTGCCGCGCACCACGCGCGAGACCGGTGCCTGGCAGCCCGTGCTCGACGAGGTGCACGACGGCGGCGCACTGGCCGAGGTGCTGACGACGCCGTTGATGGTGTCGCTGGCGCGGCGCATCTACAGCGACACCCCCGACCACGACCCGGCGGCGTTGCTCGCGCTGGGGACGCCCGACGAGGTGGAGCGGCACCTGCTCGGCAACTTCGTCCCCGCGGTGTACGGAGCTGACTCGGATCGTGTGCGGCCGTGGTTGACACATCTCGCCTCGCACCTCACGCACCTCGGCACGCACGACGTCGCGTGGTGGCAGTTCGGTACGTCCGCGCGGGTGACCGGGCTGGTGGTGGGTGCCGCGGTCGGGCTGGCGGACCTGGTGGCCGAGTCGCTCCTGGCCGGTGACCTGTCGGTGCGCGGGTGGCTGTTCGCGGTGATGATCGGGCTGGTCACCGGCACGATCTTCGGGGTGGCGCACCGGTTCGTGGTGCGCAGGACGCCGTTGCGACCCGTCCGGACCCGGCTGCGGCTGCGCGGTCACCCGAGGAAGCGGGTGTGGATGCGCGGACTGCTCGGGCTGGCGTTCGGCGCGGCGGTAGGGGCCGCGTACGGGCTGGTGCGCGCGCTGGCGTACTGGCTCGTCGTCCCGGAGTACCGGATGGGTGCCGCGGTGGTCGTGGACGTCGGGGCCTTCGCGGTGGTGTTCGGGCTCGGCGCCGGGCTGGTCTTCTGCGTGGTCGCCGCCCTGGAGGCGCCGCTCGACGTGCGGACCGCGCTGAGCCCGGACGGGCTGCTGCGGGCGAACCGGCGGGCGGTGCTCGTGCTGGTGGCGGTGATGGCGCCGGTGTTCGCGGTGTTCGTCGCGGCGGCGACCGGGATCGTCGCCCTCGGGCTGGCGGCGGCGCGGTTCCCGGTGGTGTGGAGCCCGGCGACGGCGCTGGGCCTCGGGCTCGTCGGCGGCATCGGCGGCGGGCTGGCGTACGTGCTGAGCCTGACCGCGTGGGGCCAGTGGGTGGTGTTCGCGCGCGTGTGGCTGCCGTTGACCGGGCGCCTGCCGTGGCGGCTGCCGGACTTCCTCGACGACGCCTACCGGCGCGGCGTGCTGCGCCGGGCGGGCGCGGTCTACCAGTTCCGGCACGCCCGGCTGCAGGAGCACTTCGCGCGTTCGCGCTGATCAGACCGACCGGCCACCGGTGGCCGGTCGGCTGGCCTGGTGGTCGTCCCGGCCGGCGGTGATCGTTGCGTCTCGTGTTGGGGAACGAGTCGACCGGTGAGATGAACTGGGAGGCGTTCAGCCACGAGGAGCTCCACCGGATGCTCTGGCAGGACGCCGATGTCGCGGACGTGAGCACGGTCGCCGACGAGTGGGCGCGGCACCGCGCCGCGTTGGCGGCGCACGGGGAGGTGCTGAGGGAGCAGCGGGCCGCGTTGCTCGACGGGTGGAGCGGTGCCGCCGCGGAGGAGGCCGCTTCGAGGCTGGCGGCGCTGGCCGAGCGGGTCGAGAAGATCGGTCTGATGGCGGCGGCGGGGGAGCGGGCCGCGCAGGACTCGGCCGACGCGCTGGCGGCGGCCCGTGCGGCGATGCCGGCGCCGCCGGACGTGACTTCGGCGGCCTTCGCCGGGTTTCCCGCGGCGTTCGCACCGGCGTCGATCTCGTCGTTCGCACCGGCGCCCTTCGCGCTGCCGAGCGCACCGGCGCCGTTCGCGCTGCCGGCCGCACCGGGCTTCTACTTCTACTTCGGCGCCGCCGCGGCCGATCAGCAGAAGGCGCAGGCCGTCCGCGCCATGCAGACCTACGAGTCCAGCCTGACCGGCAGCAGTCGCGTGAACGAGAGCGCCACCGCTCCGCGGACCGCCGCGCCTCGGAGCGCTGTGTCGGCACCGGTGAGGACGCCGAGCTCGGGCGGTGTTCCGTGGCAACGGCTCGTGGGCGGTTCGCCACCCGTCTCCGGTAGCCCGGTGGTGGGGGTCAGCCCGCAGCTGACGCCAGGTCTGCGCACGGGCGTCATGGCGGTGCAGGCCGGCAGCGTTGCCGCCACCGGCACGCTCACCGCGGACGCCCGCGCGGCCACCCAGAACACCGGGATGGCCGCCTCACCGTCCGCCGGTGGCCGCAAGGACGACGACCGGCACCACGAGAACCAGATGCCGACGCTCGACCACGACCTGTTCGCGGTGACCGAGCGGGTGTCTCCTGCCGTGATCGGGGAGGAGTCGTGACGGGGTACGAGGTGTCGCCCGAGCAGGTGCGGGACCGGGTCAGGACGCTGGCGGAGCTGGCCGAGCAGACCGGCGCCCTGCTGGCGACCGCGAACCGCCTGGCCGAGCGCCGGCCGTTGCTCGGCACCGCGCCGCCCGCCCAGGACGTGGCGCACCGGCTGAAGGCGGCGGGCTCGGACCTCGCCGGTGAGGTCGGCGCCGCCGAACGGGAGGTGCGGGAGTTCCGGCGGGTGCTCGCGGAGATCGGCACCACCTACGTGGAGACGGACGCCGAGCAGGCGCGGAAGGCGGCCCGGTGATCGCCTTCGACCTGGTCGAGATGGACCTGCTCGCCACCCACGCGGGCGTGCGCTGGCCGTTCCCGCTGCGGGTGCCGTCGTTCGGGCGGCGGGCCGGCGAACGCGCCGCCGTCCTGGCCGATGCGGGTCACGGACTGCGGGCGCGCGGACTGGCCGAGCCGCACGGGCCGGTCGGCATGGCAGCGGAACTGGTCACGGCCTTGCGCGAGCACACCGCCGTGGTGGACCTGGTGACCGCCGGCACGAGCGCCGTGGCCTTGGTCCACGGCGACGACGCGCTCGTGTGCGTGCAGCACGGCGGCACGATCCGCGTCAGCCACGTCGAGGCGGAGGTCCTCGGCGACGAGCTGGCGGCGTGGGTGCCCGAACTGCGGCCGGCGCCGCTGCTGCCGATCACCCTGCCGCCCGGCGCCGGGCTGGACCTGGAGGTCGTCGGGCTGGGGCAGGCGGGCGCGGTCAACGGCGGCAGGTGGGAAGTGTCCTGGGTGGACGGTGCGACCGGCAGGGTGAGGGTCGACGTGGACGGCGACGGCTGGGTCAGCGTCAACCCGTTGCGGCACAACGACCTGGTTCGTGCAATCGGAGAGCTGGCCGCCGCGGCGCGGGCCTGGTAAAAGGGGGAGAAGTGGATCCAGCGCAGTGGCTGGCGGACTACCGGGAACGTCTGGAACGGGTCGCGGTCAGCACGCGGTCGGCCAGGGAAGGACTCGCCGACGTCAACGCCAGTGCGTCCTCGCCACGAGGTGAGGTCACCGTGACGGTGAACGCGGGCGGAGTGCTCGGCGACGTCGTGCTGACGCCTGCCGCGCGCCGGCTCGACGTCGACGCGCTGGCGGTGCTGATCGTCAGCACCGCGCGGGAGGCGCAGCGGCTGGCGGGTGCGCGCACGGCCGAGGTTCTGGCCGAGTACCTGGGCGAGAGCGAGGCCGTGCGCTGAGCTTCACGGTCGACCACGAGCAGTTGCGTGCGCACGCCGCGACCCTGGCCGGGTACGCGGACCGGCTGTCCGCCGCGGGAGGGCGCCTGCCCGACCGGGTCGGGCAGGAGGCGCTCGGCTCGTTCGCCCGGTTCCTCGCCGCGGGCCTGAGCGGCGCGATGGGGGAGACGCGGCAGGCCTTCACCGAGATCGCGTCCACAATGGACAAAGTCGGCGCGGGAATGCGGCAGACCGCCGACACCTACCAGCGCACCGACGACGAGAGCGTCGCGACCATCACGGGAGCCGCACGATGACCAGCACGCTGCTCGACGAGCTCCGCGCCAAGACCGGTGCGATCTCCAACGGCGACTGGCTGTCGCGGGACCTGGCGGCCATGCCCGAAGCGCCGGTCACCGCACTCGGGTCGGACGGGAAACCGTTGCAGGCGCTGGACAGCGCGGGCGTCGGCTTCCTCCGGCCGATGATCTCGTTCCTCGAGGAGCCGCTGGACCAGCTCAGGGGTGACCCGGACGGCGTGCGGTCCGGTGCGGGCGGTTCGCGGGACGCCGGGCGAGCCGCCGCGGCGCTCGCCGAGGACTACCGCGACAAGGCGAGCAGCGAGACGAGCGGCTGGTCCGGGCAGAGCGCGACGGACTACGCCCGGACCGGCGAAGAGCTGGTCGACGGCGTGCTGTCCGTCGCGGAGACCGCGCTCTCCAACGCGGCCGCGCTGATCAAGGCGGGCGAGGTGGTCGCGAGGGTCGCCGCCGAGGTCGGCAGGCTCGTCACCGAGGCCGTCGGCACGATCGTGCCGATCATGACGCAGGCGATCGCGTCGGCCGCGGTGACGTTCGGGCAGAGCATCGCCGCTGCGATCCCGCGGTGCGTGCAGATCGCCGTCGAGTGCGGCACGCAGGTCGCCGCGACGCTGGGCGAGCTGCTCGCGAGCAGCGAGAACCTGGTCAAGCTGGTCGAGGGCGCCCAGGCCGTGCTGAAGATCGTGAAGCAGGCCGTGTCGGTGATCGGCGACCAGGCTCAGGGGCAAGCGCAGCTGCCGACGGTCTCGGCCCCGCAGGACCGATGATGGCGGAGACCCTGACCATCGCCCGTGCCTCCGGGTGCGACCCGCGGACCTCCATCTACAAGCACATCGACGGCGGTAGGCTCGGCGGCACGGGAGCGCGCTCGGACGCGGTCCGCGGCTGACTGGGGGCGTCGCTCGTGCCGGGTGGGGAAACGGCTCTGGAACAGGAGATCCGGACGCGGCTGGGTGCGGAGCTCGGCGCCCTCGACGTCCCGGACGCCGCCGAACGACGGCGGGTGCTCCTGGACCTCCTGCGTTCCTGGCTCGACGGCGAGGGCGGCGAGGAACTGGCTGCTCTGACGGCTCGGGCCGGGAGTGCGGGCGACTCCGTGCGTGCGGTCTACCAGCTCAGGCTTTCCCGTGTCGTGGCAATGGTGATGCCCGCGATGCCGGGCGAGCAGGAGGAACGGGCGCGGCGCGCGTGGGCTGTGGTGGCCACTGTCGTCGGTGCGGTGTCCGTGTCCCGTGCGCTCGCAGACTCGGTGCACCGCGGGGCAGTACGGGAGGCGGCGCTGCGTTCGGTGGAGGCTCTCGTCGCCGGGGAGTGATCCGCGCATCACGTCCTGATCACGTCTCACGCTCACCGCCGTGGTGATGGGTGAGAATCGGTCCCATCATGGAGGACGGTTCCCCGCCCAGTCGCAAGAAGGCCGCACGGTGGACCGCCGCGGTCGTCGCGGCGCTCGCCGTCCTCGGGTTCGCCGCCGACGTCACGGGCCTGATCGGGTTCTTCGGGGGCAAGACCTTCCCCGAGCTCGCCGCACCGTCCTCGTCCCAGCCCACCGCGGGACCCGGGACCTCGGCTCCGGTGGTCACGACGGCGCAGGACCCGCCGTCGACGCCTCCCGCGCCGCCGGCGACCCGTCGCACCGGCACGGCACCCGAGCCGGACCGCCAGGACGTGCCCGCCGGCAACGGACCGGTGGTGACCACGACGGACGCGGTGAAGAACTTCCAGCTCGGCGTCAGTCCCGGCGAGTTCGCCGCCGCCACGCCGCGGACGGTCGTCATCGAGACGTGGGAGGGCGGGCTCGGGACGTTCGTGGACGTGGAGATCGCCGACCCGGCCGCGTCCGGAGGGGTCTGCCCCAAGCTGACCACCGGGCCGTGCAACCTCGTCTACAGCGGGGGTTCGGAAGCGGACGGCACGGGTCGTTCGCGCACCGACTTCGAGTGGTTCGGCGACGCGCCGGGCCACGACGGCATCCACCACCCCGGCCGCTACACCGTCACCGTCCAGGACCGCGGCACCGGCGTGAAGCTGAGCATCGACTTCACCGCACGGTGACGTCCCGGCAGGACCGGGAAGCCCGCTGAAGCTCCAGGACGGTTGTCCCGCTTCAAGGATCCCCCACCGGACGCGTTCGGCATGTGGCGGGGCTCGCCAAGGTGTTCGGCAGCGGTGGCGGAACCTCGTCGAACCGTTCGAGCCGGTCGACACGATCGTGCTGGTGGACACCGAGGCCGAGTTGCCGGCGGCGATGACGCGTCCAACGTCGCCCTGGTCGCGTCACTGGCCTGTGACGACGAGGCGACCGCGCGCAGGTTGAACGCGGACCTCCTCCGCATCATCCGGACCGTGGTGGAGCACGTTGCTCGTGTCTGTGGCGCGACGGCGTCGGTGCTGCGTTCGCACTACTCGGCCGCGGCCGGACGGCACCTGGCGATGAAGGTGTGCGGGGACGCGGCTTTCCGGCGTGACCTGGGGATCGAGCGGCGGTTCCGGGACGCGCGAGCCGCCGCCGCGGTCGAACCGACGGCCGACGTCCTGCTGGACTCGGTGGTGGCTCAGGCGGCCAGCGGCAGGAAGTAGACGAGGGCGTCGTCCACGCCGTCGAGCCCGAGGACGTCGTGGGCCAGGTCGTCGTAGAACCCGCCGACCAGCCCGGTGCGGATGCCCTGGTTCGCCGCCGTGACGGTGAGGTTCTGGGCGAGGTGGCCGGCCTCGGTGAACGCGAACCGGAGCGCGCGCAGGCCGTAGGCCTCGCGCAGCATGCCGATCCGGACGTAGAGCGCGAGGACCGCGGGAGTCCCGGCGAGCTCCGTGGTGTTCTTGCCGAACCACATCGAGGTCGCTTCGAGGTCGTCGATCGACGGCGCGTCGCCGAGGCGGATCAGCGACTGGTTCGTCTCGTCCACCTCGTAACGGCCGGGCGCGAGACCGTCGACGTCCAGGGCGACCAGCCTGACGCGGGCGCTGTAACGGGCGCCCGCGCTCGGGTACGGCCTGCGGCCCTCGTGCGGTGCCATCGAGGTCCACAGGAGCGTGCCGAGCTGGTCGGCGGTGAGCGTGCCCTCCAGTTCGCGGCTGGTCCTGCGGGCGCGCAACGCCGAGGACAGCAGCTCGTCCACAGTGGACTGGATTGGTGTCGTGGGCAGCCAGGGGGCGAACTGCGGGCTGGAAGTCGCCTGGCGCGGGAGCTGTTCGGTGAAGCCGGGCAGGAACTTGCTCGCTTCCAGGTAGCGGCGGTCGGGGGCGGTGGCGCCGTCGTCGTGGAAGTCGGTCAGGCCGGTGGGGGACAGGGCGGCGGCCGCGGCGGTCCAGCAGATCATGCGTTCCTCGTTGGGGCTGATGCCCAGGCGGTTGAGGAGCATGTGCAGCTGGGACGCCCACACGTGCGGGAGCCAGGTGCCGAGCCGGCGACGAGCCGCGCGGATCTCGTCCACCCAGTGGGCGACGGCGCCGGTCGGTTCGCGGTGCCACCGGCCGGCGAGGTCCTGGCCGCGCTGGGCGATGAGCTGGTGTGCGGCGAGGTGGGAGCCGATGGTGGGGGCCGGCGCCCATTCGGTGACGGTGCGCCAGCCCGTGCCGAGGGTGCGCAACCAGGACGCGGCCTGGGGCAGGTCGAGGTCGAGCGCGGTGGCCGTGGCCATCGTGAGTTGAATGGCGGCCGAGAGGCGGGCGCTGTCCGTGCGGGCCGCCTGGAGGACGGCAACGGCCACCTCCGTGCTGCGGCAGAACAGGTCCTCGGCGATCGGGAGGGCGTCCGGGCCGCCGTACCTCGCGGTCTCCGGGACGTACTCGACCTCGCGGACGTCGCCGTGCGGCAGCCAGCCGGGTTCGTCGTCGGTGGTGGCGAAGTCCTGGGCCGCGACGAGGTCCGCCAGTTCGGCCCCCAGGTCTCCCGGGTCGCCCTGGAACCGGACGCGCAGGTGCGGGCCGGATTCCCAGTAGCGCAGGTAGAACCACTCGCGGCCGGCCATGACGGGCGCGAGGGCGTCGGCGACGAACGTGTCGACGTCGGCTCGTTTCCAGTTGACCCTGCAGTGCAGGCCGGTCCAGGTCACAGCTGCTCCAACGGCGTCACGGGAACGGGTGGGGGTGCGGGTTGCGCAGCTCGGCGAGCCGGGGAAGGCCGTGCGTGCGGCGGTGCAGGTGGCCGAACGTCATCGGCAGCGCGCCCGGCACGAGCACCTTCGCCGAGTGCAGGCCGAACCGGCTCGCCGTCACCGGGTCGGTCTGGTCGACGGCGATCACCTCGAACCGGTGCGCGTAGCGGTCGAGCAGCTCTTCGAGGCTCATGTGGTTCCGCTCGTCGGGGAGTTCGGTGGTCTCGTCGCCGACGAGGAAGCCGTGGCGTTCCACGGCTTCCGGCAGCGTGTTGACCGCGACGTGGTCGTCCATCGTCCTGACCAGCGCCGGGTCGTCCAGGAGACGGCGCAGGCGTTCTTCGGCGTAGTCGTCCGGGTTCGCGCGGACGCGGTCGGCGAACGACTCGACGTCCACGGCGACCTCGACCGCGGCCGACCGCATCGCCTGGAGCGGGTCGGGGCTCGCGCCGGCGGCGAAGAACGCCCTGGGCAGGTCTTCCGCCGTCCTGGCCAGCGTGAGGACGGCCGGGACGCCGAGGTCGGTGGTGGCGTCGAGGAACAGCAGCTCGTAGCCGCGCGCCTCCAGCCGGTCCGAGAGGTGGTGCAGCAGCGGGTCGTCCGGGAGCCGGAGCTTCTTCAACGGGGTCCTGCCGTACCAGGCCATCAGGAACGCGTCGCGTTCGGCGACCTCGAACAGGCCGTGCAGCACCGCCTCGGTGAGGCTGTTGCCGAGGCCGCACCCGTTGGACGTCTCGTACACGAACCGTTGCTCCGGCGGGGTGTTCGCGCCGTAGTACGCCACCTGTTCCGGGACGAGGACCGGCTTCCGGTCGGTGTACGACCACGCTTCCACCCAGCGAAGGCGGAGGTCCGGGGTGTAGCGGTTGCCGAAGTCGCACAGGCCCAGGCGTCGCGGGTCCAGTGCCCTGTCGCCGAGTTCGTCGTAGGACGCCTCTGTCGTGCTGTGGGCGCGGGGGCGCAGGCCGTTGAGGCGTTCGACGGCTTCGAAGATCGCGACCCGTTCGGCTTCCTCGAAGGTGGTCGTGCGGCCGTGACCGGCGGTGTGGTGGTCGAGCTCGGCGGTGACGGTGGCCAGGGGCAGGTGTCCGGTGCGGAACAGGCCGGTGATCGGACCGTGGCGGAAGTCCACCAGCGTCTTGAGGTTGTCCACTGTGGTCAGTGCGTTGGCGGAACGGAGTGCGTTCGGCTCGATCGTCGTGTCCGCTGGCGGTGCGGGTTCGGGGCAGCAGCCGAGTCGGTGGGTGGACACCATCGCCAGGTCGGTGCGGAGGGCGACCACGGTGTGTTCCCGCGGTTGCAGGAGATCGGTCAGCGGCGTGAAGAACGGTGGGATCAGGCCGCCCACCACGGCCTGGGGAGGAGCGCCGCTGACCGCCAGCCGCGTCTCCTCCGCGTGCTTCGCGCACGTCTCGCCGGCCGGTCCGACCAGGACGAGACTACCGTCCGTCCTCGTCATCGGCCCTCCACCCGGTAGGCGGCCAATCCGGCCGCGCGGAGCTCGGAGTCCAGCGCGAGAGGCGTGATCTTCACACCCGGCAGTCCTTCCAGCGCGCGGTGGAGGTCCTCGTCTCCGCCGCCGTTGACGTGCGCCGTGCCGCCGCGGCCCGCCTGGGCGTGACCGGTGGCCGCCAGGGCGGCGAACGCCACCGCGCCCGCCGCGGTCGCCTCGACCGCCCAGGCCAGCACCCGTTGTCCTCGGCGGACTTCCGCCCGGTACGCCGCCGGGGCGAGCTTGCGGACGTCGACGACGGCGGGCTGCCGGAAGCGCAGCGTCAATGCCTTCCACCAGCGGCGGGCGGTGCGGTCGGTCGTCCACTCCGCGGCATCGGCGGCCTCACCGGGGAGGTGGCGCGCGGCCAGGCGCAGGGCGGCGCCGCGGGCGTGGTGGTCGTCGATCCCGATGACGCCGTCGGACTTGAGGGCCCGGAGCGCGGCGTCGAGCACCGCGGCGTCGGCCGTGGCACCGATGCCGAGCACGTCGCCCGAGGTGGCGAGGGCGACCGGCACCTGGAGTCCGAGCTCGGGCGGGGCGACCGGGCCCAGTTCGCGGTCGGTGAGAGCCGCGAGGGCCTTCTCCCGGTCCTCGGGAGGGGGACCGACGAGCATCGGGTGGTAGGTCGAGCGCAGGGGAGCAGCGCGGGCCACCAGGGCCATCGGGAAGCCGGACTCGGGTGCGGGGTCGTCCAGGCCGATGACCGCGCAGAGCAGGCGGTGCACCGCGGCGCAGCCGACCAAGGCGGCGAGCACCTCGGCGGGGTCGCCGACGACGCCCAGCCGTGCGGCAGTCCTGCTGATGACTTCAGTGTTGAACGAAGTTGATGATCGCGCCACGGGCAGGACGTAGCCGACGTCCAGTCCGCATCCCGCCTGGACGACCAAGTCGCCCACCGACACCTGGACTTCGTTCTGACCGGCGGTGGAGACGGACCGGACCGCCAGCCCTGTCGCCGTCGCCGATCGCACCACGACTTCCGCCAACGGCCCGGTTCCCGTCACCGTGACCACCGCTGCCCGCAGCCGCCGCCAGGCCTCGACCGGATCCGGCGCCACCGTCTCCAGCCAGGCCGCGACCTCCGGTGCCGGACCGCCGGCACCCCACGGCTCCGACAGCGAGACGAGCATGTCGTGCTCCCGCAACTGGTCCAGGATCAGCTCGACCGCCGCCCGGACCGCCGGCGCCGTGCCGTCCGGAACGCCCAGCGAGCCGGCGGGAATCCCTTCCGAGAGCTGCGGACAGAGGCGTTGCCACACCTTCCACAGGCCCGCGCCGCCCGTGATCGTGCAGCTCGACGCCCAGCCGCGCAGGTGCAGGCCGTCGGCGGTCCGGGTGGCGCGCACGACCGGGCGCAACCGCACAGCGCCTGGCTCCGGCACGGGCGTCACCCGGCCTTCGGGAGGGCGGCGAACTGCTCCTGCCAGGTGGTGCCGCACACCTGCTGAGCGGCGCGGCTCAACAGATGCGCGGCGGCATAGCGTTCCATCGGCGTGACATCGCAGATGGCGAGCAACTGGTAGAGGACGTTGGTGCCCTGGCGGTAGACGGTCATGTTCCGCTTGGTCGCGGGGTCGGTGAGGTCCGCGTTCCACAGGGCCGTGTGGTAGTCGCTGAACTCCGTGCGTTCGCCGTAGTTGTAGCGGCGGACGGTGTCGGGGTCGCCGATCTCGCGGGCGCGTTCGCCGTGGCGCGGGTTGACCTCGTCGAGCCGTCCGGCGTCGTAGGAGGCCTCGGCGGTGAGCCGCAGGGCGATGGTCCAGGTCTGCCAGGCGGCTTCCAGGCGCGAGGTGGGGTGGCCGAGCGCGACGCGCGAGACCACCGCGCAGGCGGTCTCGGCGTGGGTGTCCCACATGGAGTCGAGCTTGGCGCGCACGGACCCGGTCGGATCGGCGGCCAGCAGGAAGTCCTCGACGTGGGAGAGGAACGAGTGGTAGCCGTACCGGAGGCCGCCGGGGTACCGGCTGGCGTGGACGGCCATCGCGGTCAGCGCGAGCGTTGCACGCGGAACGGTCAGCGACTCGCGCAGCGCGGGCACTCCGAGGCGGAGGCCTTCGAAGCGCAGGGAGATCTGTTCGGCGGAGAGCAGTTCGCGCAGGCGGTCCAGCGAGGTCGGTTCGATGCGCACGGAGTTGTTGGGGTGCAACGGTGTGAACGGCGGCAGCAGCAGCTCGGCGACGGCGGCGGAACGGGCGTGCGCGAGCTGGGCCTCCTCGGACAGTTCCACTGTGGACGGATTGGCCGTCACGTACGAGCGCAGCAGCGTCGCCAGCAGCAGTGCCGCGCTGTCGGCGGACGGGCCGGACAGCCGGACCCGGACGTGCGGGCCGTGCAGCCAGTGGCGTTCGACGTGGCCGGTGACGTCGGGGAACGACGACGTCACCGCGGCCAGCGCGGGCAGGACGCCGTCGCGGAGCAGCGGGGCCTTGATCGGATCGTGGTAGCAGCAGACGACGTCGGTCATCCGGCCCTCCGGTAGGTCTCCGCTACCACCTCGAGCACCTGGCCCGACGGCACCGGCAGCGCCTCGGTGAGCCGCAGCCGGCCGGGGTAGCGGGACAGCAGGCGCGGCAGGCAGCGCAGGTGCAGGGCGTTGGTGAGGTCGAGGTACTGCGGTTTCGGGCCGTTGACGCGGGCCTCGAAGTCCTCGCGGGAGGTGATCTCGCCGCCCGTTCCCGCGAACAGCTGCGCGGGCAGGCCGTGCCGGGCGCGGAAGGCCGTCGCCTCGGCGACACCGGACAGCTCCACCGCGGCGAAGTCCCACGAACGGCGGGCCAGCAGCACGTCGCGGTAGCGCAGGCGGCCGGCGACGCGCACACCGGACGACTCCACGACGGGTTGCAACGGGGTGAGGTCGGCGGCACCGCACGCCAGGTCGGCGTGCAGGGCGGCGGCGCGGTCGGGCAGCGAGACCGGCATGAGGTAGCCGAGGTACAGGACGTCCACGAGGGCGCCGGAGTCGCGGCGGCGCAACCGCAGCTCGTCCTGCTCCTGGTCGTGGAACACCTCGAACGCGTCCGGGGTGTGGTCGGCCCAGCGCGGGTCGTCGCCGATCTCCGCGCGGCCGAGCAACGGGTGCAGGTTGGGGTTGAAGCCCTGCACCGGCCGGTACTCGGCGAACCCGCGCGGGAACACACCGTCCAAAGTGGCCCGGACCGTCGCGTACGCCTCGGGCGGCAGCAGGTCGAGGAACCGGCCGGGGAAGCGGCCGAAGCCGTCGTAGACGTGGTTGACGACGAGACCGTCGTCGACCGGTTGCGCGAAGAACGAGTACGAGACCGGCCGCGTCTTCATCCACGCGGGCAGCAGGTCCGCGGCGGCGTCGACGGCCTCGTCGGTGATCACGCCGTCCCGCACCAGGTCCGCCACCTGCGCGCGGCTGGCCCCGAGGCCGCCGGTCGGCGCGCCGGACATCGCCTCGTGCAGCACGGGGGCGCAGGCGGCGAGGCGGGCGGAGCCGCCGCGGCCGAACTCCTTGACGAACCGGTCGCGCGAGTCGCGGCGGATCGCCAGGTGCCGGTCGAACAGCATCAGCAACGGCGTCAGCGCGGCGAGCGAGCGGACGCCGTCGTAGCCGTGCTTGCGGCCGAGGCGGACCGGTTGCGGTAGCACGACGTCCTCGCTCAGCGGCGCCACGCCACCCAGGTCGGCGCCGACCAGCGTGCCCAGCGACTCCCACGCCGCGAAGAGGTCCGTGAGCGCGGAGGGCCGGTCCGCGGCGTCGAGGTCCGCGAACGCCGCGGTGGCGCGGTGGATCGCGGTGACCCGGTCGGCGATCCCGGTCCGGCCGGTGTCGCGCAGCCACGAGGCCAGCGCGAGGCAGGCGTGCGGGTCCTGCGGGTCGACCGGCAGGACCGGGACCAGCAGCTTGATGTCGAGCAGCAGTGCGACGTAGCCCTGGGCGCGGTCGGCCTCGCCGTCCGGCAGCCGGGTCGCGAGCGCGCTGGCGAGCTCGGCGGGACTGATCCCCTTGGGGTTCGCGCCGGTGAGGCCGACGAGGAACTGCAGCGGCGGGCTCGACGCCAGTTCGACGCTCTCCTCGATGCCGACGGAGGCGCGCAACGGCCCGGAGGCGGGCACGTCCCGGCGGAACCGCATCCGCGCCGACTCCTCGTGCACGTCGGGCGCGAGGCGGTGCGGGTGGTCGAACAGCAGCGCGCGGTCGGTGACCAGCGCGGCGACCAGCCGGGTGAGCAGCACCTGGTTGACCCGCGTGACGGCGACCGGTGTGCCCCAGTCCGGCGCGGGGGCGTCGGGCGACCAGGTGGCCCAGCCGACGGAGGCGTACCAGGACAGGGGACTGGTCTTCGAGGTGGCGCGCAGGGCGTAGCGCAGTGCGGACGGCTCGGCCTTGCGGGCGCGGCGGTCGTCGGCGCCGGCCCTCTGCAGCCCCTGCCACAGGTCACGTCCGCTCAGCACGGCGGCGCGTCGCAACGGTTCTCCGGCGCACAGCGAGGCGAGCACCTCGCGTTCGGCGGCCAGGGCCTCGGGCAGGAGGCAGTCGGCCTCGGCGGTCAACGCCGCGCGTTCGTCCAGCAGCTCGAACCACCGGCCGAGCTCGGGGACCCGCCCGGCCAGTTCCTCGGCGGCGGCGCGCAGAGCGGGGCGGGGTGTCCGTCCGTTGTGGACGTCACGGCGCAGCGGCAGCACCACCTGCCGGGCGAACTCGCCGACGCTGTCGTGCAACAGCTCGCCGAGCGGACCGGCCAGCGCGAGCAGCGCGGTCTCGGTGTCCGCCAGCGCCTCCACCACCCGCCGGAACGGCGCCGCACCCGCGGCGCCGTCCGGGTGCGGCAGGGCCGCCAGACGCACGAGTGCGTACGGCGCTGCTTCTCCCTGCACGCGATCGGTCATGCTGCCGGGAGCTGGGGCTGAACGCAGCTGCTGCAGGACGAGCTGCCGCAGGAACAGGACGAGGCCGCGCCGGACGCACCCGACTCGGGCAGTGCCACCGAGTCGCGCATCGAGGTGACCGCGAGGTCTCCGAGTTCCAGGTCGTCGAGGTCGAACGAGAGGTCCTTCATGCCGTGTCCTTCGCATTAAGTTGTGTCGAACCGGCCCGGGGACAGGCCGTCCGGACACGGTGGCAAGGCGCGGTACGGCACGGATCGCGCCTTGCTTGATCGCCCGCGGGGCGGGGCCCGGTCCGGGCCTACAGCCGGGCCCGGACCTCGTCCGCCTTCGGCTCGCCCAGCTCCTCGAACAGCGTCACCGACTCCAGCCAGCACTTCTCGGCCCCGCGCCGGTCGCCGAGCCCGTCCAGCGCCAGCCCCAGGTTGTCGAGCGACTCCGCCTGCCCGTAGAGGTCGCCGATCGCCCGGAACGTCTCCAGGGCGCGCTCCACGTGCGACACGGCCTGCGGGAAGTCGTGCAGGCCGCGGTGGACCTCGCCGATGTTGTTGAGCAGGATCGCCTCGCTGTACGGGTCTTCGGCCTCCCGCCGGATTTCCAGCGCCCGCTGGTAGCGCGCCAGCGCCACGTCGAACCGGCCCGCGTCGGCGTGCAGCAGGGCGATGTTGTTCAGCGTCACCGCCTCGGAGTGCGGGTTGCCCAGCTCGCGGGCGATGGCGGCGGACTGCTCGAAGCAGGCCAGCGCCTCGTCGGTGCGGCCCTCGACCATGTGGACGATGCCGAGGTTGTTCCACGTCGGTTCCTCGCGCGAGCGGTCGCCGAGGGCGTGGAAGATCGCCAGTGCCTGCTGGTAGCAGTCGACGGCCTCGTCGTGGCGGCGGACCTCGCGCAGCGCGATGCCGAGCGTGATCAGCATCCGGCCCTCCGCCGCGTGGTCGCCCGCGGACCGGGCGGCGGCCAGGGCCACGCCGTGCGTGTCGATCCAGTCGGCCCAGTGCTTGCGCAGGTTGAAGAAGTCCCACAGGCACTGGGCCAGCGTCCAGGAGTGCTCCGGCAGGTCGTGCTCGGCGGCGTCGCGGATCGCGGCCACCAGGTTCGCCCGTTCGGTGTCGCACCACAGCAGTGCGGAGTCGCGGTCGGCGAACGTGCGCGGGTGCACGGCCGGGTCGGCGGGGCTGATGTCCAGCTTGCGCTGCGGGTTGAGCTGCTGCGCGCTCTCCCACGACGTGTGCACGTACCAGTCCAGCACCCGCCGCCGCGCCAGTGCCCTGGCCGGTGGTGGTTCGGCGGCCGTGACCTGGTCGACGGCGTACGCGCGCAGCAGGTCGTGCAGGCCGTAGCGGCCGGGGGTGTGTTGTTGCAGCAGGTGTTCGTCGAGCAGCGTCTCCAGCAGGTCGCCCGCCTCGTAGGAGGTCAGGCCGGCGAGGGCGGCGGCGGAGTCGGCGGTGACGTCCTCTCCCGGGTGGAGTCCGAGGAGGCGAAACAGGCGCCTCTGGTTCTCCGGCAACGCCTGGTACGAGAGGTCGAACACGCCTCGCGCACCGAGACCGCCCCCTCGTTCCAGCTGCGACACGAGGTCGAGCACCGTCCACTGAGGACGACGGGCGAGGCGTTTCGCGGCCAGTGCCACGGCGATCGGCAGGTGCCCGCACAGCTCCGCCACCCGCTGGGCCGCGTCGCGGTCGGCGTCGACGCGGTCGGCGCCCGCGATCCTGGACAGCAGCGCGACGGCCTCGCCGGGGGTGAAGACGTCCAGCAACAGCGACCGCACCCCGTCCAGGCGCAGCAGCGTGCGGCGGCTGGTGACCAGCACCATGCACGTCGAGCCGCCCGGCAGCAGCGGCCGCACCTGGTCCTCGCCCGCGGCGTTGTCCAGCAGCACCAACGCGCGCTTGCCCGCGAGCCGGTCGCGGTACAGGGCGGCACGGGCCTCCAGCGACTCGGGGATCTGCCCTCCGGGCACGCCCAGCAGCCGCAGGAAGCTCTCCAGCACGGCGGACGGGTCGGCGGGCAGCTCGTCCGGGTCGAACCCGTGCAGGTCGGCCCACAGCTGCACGTCCGGGTACCGCTGGACGAGCCGGTGGGCCGCGCGGACGGCCAGCTTCGTCTTGCCGACCCCGGCCATGCCCTCGATCGCGGAGATCACGACCGTGGTCTGCGGGCCCGGTTCGCACAGCTTGCGCAGCTCGGTCTCGCGGCCGGTGAACTCGGCGATGTCCATCGGCAGCTGGCGGTGCGCGTTCAAAGCCGCGGGCGAGGGCACCCGGCTTTCGAGGATCTCCTGCTGCAACCGGCGCAACCGGGCGCCGGGCTCGACGCCGACCTGCTCGACCACGTGCCTGCGGACCGTCGCGTAGGCCTCCAGCGCCTCGCCGCGGCGGCCGGAGCGGTCGAGCGCCAGCATGAGCTGCGCCCAGAGCTCCTCGCGCAGCGGGTGCAGCGCCGACTCTCGCCGCAGCCGGTCGATCACGTCGTCGAACCGGCCGAGCTCCAGCGCCGCCTTGGCGTAGCGCTCGACGGCGGTGAGCCTGCGTTCCTGGATGCGGGTGAACTCCGCCCGCAGCAGCGGTCCCGCGTTCAGCTCGGCGGTCGGGATGCCGTGCCACCGGCCCAGCGCCCGCGCGAACGCCTCGGCGGCGGCCTCGGTGTCGTTGTCCGCCAGCGCCTGCTCACCGGCGCGCACGAGCTCGTCGAACGCGTCCAGGTCCAGCTCGCCGGGCTCGACGGTGAGCTGGTAGCCGTGACCGGGCCGCGTGACGAGCCGGTCGCCGACGACCTTGCGCAGCCCGGCGACGTACGTGCGGAGGTTCGACTCGGGGGAGACCGGCGGGACGTCCCACACGGCCTCGGTCAGCTGTGCGACGCTGACCGCCTCGTTCGCGTGCAGCAGCAGCATCGTCAGCACCGCGCGCTGTCTCGGTCCTCCCAGCTCCAGCAGCGCGCCTTCCCGCCGTACCGCCAGCGAGCCGAGCAGCAGGAACTCCACAGGCGTGTCTCTCCTCGGTGATCGGGAACCGTCGGTACCGCCATCCTCGCGCACTTCCTGACCGTCTGTGCACGGCCTGGGCGAAATCTGTGCACGCCTCCTGGCACCGTTGTCCCCAGAGCCGGTACCTGCGCCGCCAGGCCCGAGAACACCTGGGATTTGGGGGTCGGCGCAGTGGCCGGACCTGGTTCCCCCAAGAACCCGGCCGGCGTGTGAAAGTCACCGCGCACGTCGGCCACCTCTCCGCAAGACCGGTGGCCCGGACGGGTCCCCCAGACTGATTTCCGGGCCACCACCTTGCGGGGAACCTCAGCCGGCCGTGCCCCACCGGGCGCGCAACGCCGAGACGAACACCTCGAACTCGGCCGCCATCGACACCTCCTCCGGTTGCAGCAACCACTGCTGCTGCAAGCCGTCGACGACCGCGATCGTCGTGCGGACGATCGAGCCGACCGGTGCGTCCGCCGCGAACTCCCCGCGCTCGACGCCCGTGCGAACGGCCTCCGCCAGCCAGGTCCGAATGCCCGCGTGGTGCTGCTGCACCCAGGCGTGCGCCGGATGCGCCGGTTCGATCGCCTCGGCCGAGAGCCGCACGAACAACCCCACCAGCTCCGGCCGCGTCGAGTTGCGCGCCACCAGCGCGGTCAGCGCGTCGAACGCCGCCCAGCCCAGCGGTGCGGACGTGGTGCCGGCGAGGAAGGCGCCGTCCTGGCGGTCGCGGTCCTCCAGCACGGCCGCGAGCAGGGCCGCCTTGCTGGGGAAGTGGTGCAGCAGACCCGACTGCGACAGCCCGGTCCTCGCCGCGACGGCCGCGACCGACGTGCCCCGGTAGCCGGCCAGGGCGAACAGCTCGGTCGCGACGGCCACCGCCTTCGCCCTGGACTCCTCACCGGAGGCGTCCACCCGCGACTTGGCCCGGTACCGGGGAGGGAACGACACGGCTCACCTCACCCCCGGCCGGCCTGAAGGGTGGCCCGGACGTCGCCGAGCCCGCGGGCCACCAGCACCTCGCCGCCGTGCACCGGCTGCCAGCCGTCGAACCACACCCGTTGCACGCGTGCCGAACACGTCACCTCGACCTGCGCGGACTCTCCGGCGGGAACGTCCACGACGGCCCAGCCGATCAACCGGACCGGTTCGCCGTCGGGGCGCAGGTAGACCTGCACGACCTCGCGTCCCGGCCGGTCGCCGGTGTTGGTGACGCGCACCGACACCGCGTCCACCAGCCCGTCCACCGTGGACAGCGAGGCCGCGTCGTACTCCCAGGTCGTGTAGCCGAGGCCGTGGCCGAACCAGAACAACGGGTCGGAGGCGCCGCGGTGGCCGATCGCGGTGCCCTCGTCGTACTTCAGCTCGCCGTCGACCGGGACCAGCGGCAACGCCTCGGCGTCGGTGCGCGGGAACGTGGTCACGAGCCGCCCGGCCGGTTCGACGTGCCCGAGCAGCGCGGCGGCGACGGCGTCACCGGCCTCCTGACCCGGCAGTCCCGCCCACAGCACGGCGTCGACCTGCGCGAGCCACGGCATCAGCACCGGCGTCGCCGCGTTCACCACGACCACCGTGCGCTTCGCGGCCGCCGCCACCGCCGCGACGAGCGCGTCCTGCTCGCCGGGCAACGCCAGCGTGGTCTTGTCGAAGCCCTCGGTCTCCTGCTCATCGGTGAGGCCGACGACCACGACCGCCACGTCGGCCTCGCGTGCCGCCCGCACCGCGGCGCCGATCACGTCGGCGGGCGGCCGCGGAACGGGCTGGGCGATCAGCCCGACCAGCGCGCTGGCCTCGCGGACGCGGGCCGTGACCCGGTCGCCGGGGGAGAGCAGCACCTCGGTGGTCCAGTGCGGCGGCTTCAGCAACGCCTCCTCGACGATGCCGTCCGCCCAGTCCAGTCGCGTCGCGTGCGCCTCGGTGCCGGCCTGGAGCGTCCAGTCGCCGAACCCGCGCACGCCGACCAGCAGCGTGGCCGGCTCGTCCAGCACGACCTCGCCGGACACCTCGATCGACGCGGCGCCCTGCGCCCACCCGCCGTAGGCCGCGAGCTCGGCGATCTCCATCTCCCGCGACGCCAGCACCTCGCCCGCCGCGTCGTAGGTCGTGGCGCGGACGTTCTCGAGGATCTTGGGCGCGGCGTACCGCAGCCGCACCTCCACACCGTCCACGACGGACACGTTCGGTCCGAGCTGCGAGGTCAGGCCGTCGGCGATGCTGATCACGTGCGGCGGCCGCAGCCCGGCGGAGCCGCCGCCCTGCGCGACGGTGTCGAGCGCGTGCCGGCCGATCAGCGCGACCCGGGAGGAGGCGTCGAGGGGCAGCGCGCCGGAGTTCTTCAGCACCACCATGCCGCCGGCGGCGAACCTGCGCAGCTGCTCCCGCCGGAGCTCGCTGTCGGGCGCCGGAAGACCCGTGGGCCACGAGCGCTCCCCGCCGAACGCGCCGGTCCGCGACGCCAGGAGCAGCAGCCGGCGCAGGTGGTCGTCGACGACCGGCTCGCTGACCTCGCCCGCCTCGACGGCGGCGACGAGCTTGTCCTCCCAGGGGCCGCCGGGTCCGGGCATGGCCAGGTCGAGGCCGCCGTTCGCGCTGGCGGCGGTGGACTTCGTGGCGAACCAGTCGGACATGACCAGGCCGTCGAAACCCCACTCGCCCTTCAGCACGCCCTCGACGAGCTCGGTGTGCTCGGTCGCCGGGACGCCGTTGACGTTGTTGTAGGCCGCCATGACCGCCCACGGCGAGGAGTCCTCGACGACGATCTCGAACGGCAGCAGGTACAGCTCGCGCAACGTCTTCTCGTCGAGCACCATGCTCGCGGTCCGGCGCTCGGTCTCGGACTCGTTGGCCACGTAGTGCTTCGGCGTCGCCGCGATGCCCTTGTCCTGCAGCCCCCGCACGTACGCGGCGGCGAGCACGCCCGTGAGCAGCGGGTCCTCGCTGTAGGCCTCGAAGAGGCGACCGCCGAGCGGGGTGCGGTGCAGGTTGATCGTCGGACCCAGCACGACGTGCACCTGCTGCGCCGCCGCCTCGTCCGCGAGCACCTCACCGACCTCGCGGGCCAGGTCGGTGTCCCAGTGCTGGGCGAGCAGCGTCGCGTTGGGCAGCACGCAGGCGATCGTGCCGCCCCGCAGCTCCGCGCCGCGCACACCGGTCGGGCCGTCGGACATCTTCAGCGACGCCAGCCCGATGCGCGGCTCGTCGTGCAGCGCGAAGAGCGCGGACCCGGTCAGCAGCCGCACCTTGGCGGGGAGGTCCAGGCTCGCGATCGCACTCTCGATGTCCATGACCTGAGCAAACCACCGCTACCGACCGAGTGGTCGGTCGGTATGTTTGCCCGTGATCTTCTGGTTATCTCGCGGTGACCTCCAGCTCGCCCTAGGTCGGGTTCTGTTTCAAGAGCGGGGCTCCGCCCCTGCACCCCGCCAGCTGATCAAAGACCCCCAGCGCCGTGGGCGGGTTGATGGCACGCCTGTCGCGTTGGGCGGCTGTGCGTTGCGTGGGTGGTGCGGTTCGGGTGGGGTGGGTCTCGTCGCGAACCGGGCCAGAGCGAGCCACATCAGGTCAGGGGTGTCAAACCGCCACGCGTTTCGGCGGTTTGAAACCCCAG
>NZ_DASVFL010000057.1:0-11135 GCF_036380075.1 Lentzea sp.
GAGCCGTACTGCTCGGCGGTCGTGGGCTACGGCGAGGGCCGGCACGCCCCCGGCGCACGCGAGGGGCACGGCTCGCTGGCGGCGGCGCACCACCTGCTGCTGGGCCACGGCCTCGCCGTGCAGTCCATGCGCGCCAACGGCTCGGCCGGCCAGGAGTTCGGCATCGTGCTGAACCAGTCCCCCACCGTGCCGGTGACGGACTCGCCGGCCGACGTCGCCGCGGCCGTGCGCCAGGACGTGCTGCTGCGCAGGCAGTTCACCGACCCGTTGTTCGGCGGTGAGTACCCGGAGGAGATGTCGTCGATGTTCGGCGCCATCACGGACTTCTCGTTCCGGCACGACGAGGACCTGTCGATCATCGGCCAGCCACTCGACTACGTGGGCCTGAACTACTACTACCGCCTGCACGTGGCCGACGCGCCGCACCGCGAGCCCGACCCGGCCAAGCGCACGGCCCACGACATCGGTGTCGACACGACCCGGCTGCCGGACGTCCCGCGCAGCGGCATGGGCTGGCCGGTCGAGCCGATCGGCCTCACGATCGCGTTGCAGGACCTCAAGGCCCGCCACCCGCACCTGCCGCCGATCTACGTGACGGAGAACGGCTGCGTCTACCCGGACACGGAGGACTTCCAGGACACCGAACGCATCGACTTCCTGCACGACCACATCGCGGCCGCGCAGGCAGCCGACGTCGACCTCCGCGGCTACTTCTGCTGGTCACTGCTCGACAACTTCGAGTGGGCGCACGGCTACAAGCACCGCTTCGGCCTGATCCACGTCGACTACCGGACCCAGCAACGCACTCCGCGTGCCAGCTACCACTGGTACCGCGACTTCATCACTGCTCAACGGCAGGACAGCTAGCCACCGGCGTCGTCAGGCCGAGCAGGTACGCGTCCACCCCACCCCGCGTGCAGGCACTGCGCGGATAAGCGATGTGACCCCATCCCTCGTACGTGAGCAACGCGGTGTTGCGCGGCGCCTGCCGCTGGATGTTCACCGCCCACTCGTACGGGGTGGTGGGGTCGTGTCGTGCGTTGAGGACGAGGATCTTCGGCACGTCGTGGACGTCCAGCCGGTGCGGCGGGTTGGCCGGCGGCCCGGTGATGCCAGCGCAGGCCATCGCCTCGTCGTGCCCGAGGTAGCTGCCGCGCATGATCGGCGAGCGGCGCAGCTCGTCCGCCCGCACCCGCGAGTACTCCTGGAAGTTGTTGATCCGCAACGAGAAGTCCTGGCACACCGACGCCAGGCGCACCGACTCGTAGTTGGGTTCGAAGCTCGCGGCCCGGAACCCCGGCCGGCCCGCGATGAGGTCGGCCGCCCAGACCCAGTCCGGCCCGCGCAACGCGTAGTACATGCCGTCGAGCAGTCCCTGCCGGCCACCGGGTTCTCCGTCGGCCCGCACGAGCGCCGCTTCCCAGGCGTCGTACACGTTCTGCCCGTGCAGGACGCACGACTCCGTGCGTTCACACCACCGCGCGAACTCGACGAACGAGTCGTCCGCCGCGGCGGCCCGGTCCCCGACGAACCCGCGCACCCCCACGCTGTGGTCGACCACGCTGTCCAGGACCATCGCCCGGACCCGGTCGCCGAACAGCTCCGCGTAGGCCTGCCCGTACACCGTGCCGTAGGAAAGCCCGAAGTAGCTGACCTTCCGCTCCCCCAGCGCCCGTCGCAGCGCGTCCATGTCGCGCGCGACCGTCGCCCCGTCGGCGTGGTCGAAGACGGGCCCGCTCCGCTCCCTGCACTGGCCCACGACCCGCCGGTTGTACTTCAGCAGTTCCTCGAACCCGGCCCGGTCGGCCGGGTAGGTGCCCGGCGCGTCCGTCATCAGGTCGGCGCACCGGATGGCGGCGCTGTTCCCGGTTCCCCGCGAGTCGAGGCCGACGATGTCGAACCGGGCCCTGACCTCCGCGCTGAACAGCCCGGACAACGCGAACTCCGCGGCGGACCCGCCGGGACCGCCGGGGTCGGCCAGCAACACCCCGATCCGCCGCGCCGGGTCGGTGGCCCGGTGCCGTCCCACCGCGAGGTCGACGCGCTGCCCGCGGGGCTTGTCCCAGTCCAGCGGCACGCTCAACGTCCCGCACTGGCCCTCGGCGTCGTCCGGGCACGGCGCCCATTCGACGGACCGCGTTCCGCCGACGGGTTCTGCGCTCGCCGAACCGGCGCTGACCAGCACCATCACGACGGCCAGGAGCACTCGCGTCATCGTCACGCAGGACATCATGCTGCAGATCCGCGCGGGGCGTCCCTGTTGAGACGCCTGGAGATCAGCGGGCCCGGACGGGGAGGAACGTGCGGACGTCGAGCGCCGCGAGCCACCTCCGCCAGCGCGGCACCTCCGTGCGCATCCGCCGTCTCGCCTCCCGCACGGCCGACCAGTAGGCGTCCACGGCGGCCTGGTCGGGTGTGCCCGGTCCGAACACGGTGCTGTCGGCCTGCGCCGCGAGACCGCCGAGCCCGAAGCGCGCCAGCACGGTCGCCTCCTGCCGCCGCGTCAGCCCGCGCGGCACCCTGGTCCCGAGGTCCCTGGCGTGGTCGACGAGCTCGCGCCAGCCGGTGGCGAACCGGGTCGCGGTGCTGCCCCGCGTCCGGCGGCGGTGCCGGCGCACGGCTTTGCCGCCCACGACCAGGCCGACCACCGCGGCGACCGGCAGCAGCACCGACCCGACGTCGACCAGCAGGTCGACCAGCCACCGCGGCAGCACCGACCCGCCGGGATCGCCGATGCCGACACCGGACGCGTCCGCGCGGCTCGCGTCGACCAGGGAGCTGGGCATCTTCACCGTGTTCGGCGGCGGCACCACGGCGGCGTCGGTGTTCTCGATCTCCTGCGGCGGCTGGTGGTCCGGCTTCTTCGACCGGTCGGGCATGTACTCGGTGTTCGGGACGACCGCCCAGGTGCCGTCCGCGAGGTGGATCTCCACCCACGCCTGCACGTTCTCGCCGCGCACCACTCCGCCGGCGCCGGGCACCGCGCCCAGCACGACCCTGGCCGGCATGCCGATCTCGTTGGCCACCAACGCGTAGGCCGCCGCGTACTGCTCGTCGTTGCCCGCCGGTCGCTTGGCGTTGAAGAACGCCGTCAACCGGCCGGCGCTGTGCCCCGGCAGGTACTCCGTCTCGCCCGCGCCCCCGTCGGTGTAGGCGCCGTTGTCGCGCAGGTACGCGGCGGCGGCCTTCAGCCGTTCGGCGATCGTCGACGCGCCGCCGGTCCACTTCGCGACTTTGCTCCGCACGAACGCGAGGTCGGCGGTGCGCACCGTGGGATGGCCGAACGGCTGGGCGTCGTCGGGAATGCCCTGTGACGCCAGCACTGTGCGCAACTCGTACGTGTCGCCTTCGCGCAGGCGGTCGGCGACGATGCCGGACGAGGTCGCCAGGTTGTAGCGCAGGTTCTCGGTGTGGCCGGCCTTGCGGTCACCGGTGAAGGCGATCTCCCGTGCACGGCCCGCCGTCGGCAGCCACGCGTTCAGCTCGTCGGCCGTCGCGTAGGCGGCCTCGATCTTGATCGTCACGTCCGCCTCCGCGCCGGTGGCGCCGACCGGGATGCGCACGCCGATCCGCTGGAAGTTGTTGCGCTGCAACGGGTCGGTCGTGCCGGACGGGTCGTTCGTGGCTCCCCACACCCTGCCGTCGTAGCCGTCGAGCGTGGCGATCCGGACGCGTTCGCCCGCCGGCAGGCCCGCGACGGTGAAGAGCGCCTGATCCCACAGCTGGTTCGCGTCCTTGGTGTGCTTGCGGTAGCCGACCAGCGGGCTCGCGTAGGCGCCGATCTCGAACGGCGGCTCGACGTGGTTGCGCAACACCAGGCGGTGCGTGCTACCGGTACCGGGCAGCACCGGCGCGACCAGCAACGCGAGCCCGGCGGCGACACCGACGAGCACGACCGCGGTCACCGCGCGGACCCGCCGCAGTCCCCGCACACCGGTGCGGTGCCGGGCCGACCGCACCGCGATCCAGCCCGTCGCCGCGGCCGCGAACACCGCGCCCAGCACACCGGCGGCCTCGCCGGTGCCGAGCAGGATCACCGCGGCGAGCACGGCCAGCGGCGCGCCGACCGGTGCCGCGCTCAGCGACACCCGCCGGGCCAGCGTGAACCCGCCGGCCCCGCACAGCAGTCCGAGGATGTACGGGATCACGAGCAACGGCCCGGCGCCGTCGACCGGCGGCAACGTGGTGAGCAGCTGCTTCCAGCCGTGCACGCTCACGCCGGCGAGCCCGGCGAGGTTGTCCGGCGTCGGTACGCCGCCGGTCTCGCGCATCGCCACCGCGCCGCCGAGCAGGAAGAACACGGCGATCGTCATCGCGGCGACGGCGATCATCGGGCGGCGCAGCACCGACGCCACGTGCCCGGCGAGCACGCCGAGCGCGAGCCCGGTGCCGCCGACCATCAGGAAGCCCCAGCCGGTGTAGGTGGTCCGGAAACCCAGCAGCGCGACGGTGAACAACGCGCTCAGGAAGGCGGCGTCGACGAGGTCGTCGCGGCGGGGCACGAGTCTGGTCACTGCAGGGTTCCTCCCGCCAGCAGCGCCGGCAGATCGGTGAGCTGTCGCAACGTGAGCACGGAGAACGCGGTGCTCGCCGACCGCGTGGTGCGCCCGGCCGGGTCCACCCGCAGCACGACCTTGCGCACCTCGGGCGGGAACGCCGAGCACGCCAGCCGCAGGTCCGCGTAGCTGTGCCGTGTGCCGGTGAGGACCACGACCAGGGTCGCGTCCGGTGCCGCGGCGGCGGCGCGGGTGGCGGCCTCGCCGAGACCCGGACCGCCCGGTTCTGCTCGTGCGAACACGTCCAGGACGTGCTGTGCCTTGCCGGACACGTGCCCGGCGGCCACCACGGTGGTGTCGATCCCGTCGACCGCGGCGCGTTTCACCACCGAGGCTCCCGCCGACAACGCCGTCTCGAACACCTCGGGGTCCTCATAGGACTGGACGGCGCCGTCGACGATCACCGCGATGTGCGCCCTTCGGGTGTCGAGGTACTGGCGCACCAGGAACCGTCCGTCCTGAGTGGACGCGGCCAGCTTCGCCGTGGAACGCCAGTGGATGTGCCGCCGGTCGTCACCGGGCGCGTACTCGCGCAGCGCGTGGAACGCCAGGTCGCTCATCGAGACGTCGTTGGTGGTGCAGCCTTCCAGGTCGCGCAGCAGGCCGGTGCCCAGCGGCGCCAGCGGCACGGTCAGCGGGTGCACGAACAGCTCGATCGCGTCCTGTTCCACGACCGCCCGCCGCACCAGCCCGAGCGGGTCGCCCCGGACCGTCGTGGCGGGGCCGACCGCGATCACCCCGCGCCGGAGCCCGTCGATCTCGACCTCGCGGCCGCGGTCGAAGACCTCGACGCGGTCGCGGCCGATCGGCAGCTCGACCTCGGGTGCGAACAACGACCTGCGGCCGTGGTGCGCGACCTCGACCGCGCACCGCGTCGACTCGTCGGGGTGCAGGCGGCGCTTGCTCACGTCGACCCGCACCTCGACCGCGCCGCGGCCCAGCGTCAGTCCGCATGCCAACGCCAGCAGCAGCAAGCCGGTGGCGCCGAGCAGCACGAGCTCGTCCCACCCGAGCACGGCGCCGAGCACCCAGGCCGCCACGGCCGAGACGGCGAGCAGCCGCCCCGACGGGGAGACGGAACCGAGCCCCACGTCAGGCTCCCCGGCGCACGGGCGGTTCGATGTCCGCGAACAGCGAGTCGACGACCTTCTCCACCGTCGCGCCGTCGAACTGCGCCTCCGGGTGCAGCAGGATCCGGTGCCCCAGCACGGGATGCGCGAGCTCCTGGATGTCGTCCGGTACGACGTGCCCGCGGCCCTGCGACAACGCCCACGTCTTCGCGACTCGTACGTACGCGAGACATCCGCGCACCGAAACCCCCAGCCGCACAGCGGGATGCGCCCGCGACGCCTCGGCGATCCGGCTGACGTACGCGAGCACGACCGGGTCGACGTGCACGTGGTCGGCCAGCGCGGTCAGCTGCGCCACCGCGTTCGCCGCGATGGCCGGCGGCACGTTCGCCGACCGGTCCCGCGTCGCCGCGTCCGCCAGCAGCGCGACGGTGGCGTTGTGGTCCGGGTAGCCGATGCTGGTCTTCATCAGGAACCGGTCGAGCTGCGCCTCGGGCAGCCGGTAGGTGCCGGCCTGCTCGACCGGGTTCTGCGTGGCGATCACCATGAACGGCGACCCGACCGGGTGCGTCTCGCCGTCGACGGTGATCCGGCCCTCCTCCATCACCTCCAGCAGCGCGGACTGCGTCTTGGGCGAGGCGCGGTTGATCTCGTCGGCGAGCACGATCGACCCGAAGATCGGCCCTGGGTGGAACCGGAACACCCCGCGCTGCTGGTCGTAGATCTGCACGCCGGTGACGTCGGACGGCAGCAGGTCCGGCGTGAACTGGATGCGCGCGCTGGTGCCCTGCACGGTGTTCGCGAGGGCCTTCGCCAGCGACGTCTTGCCGGTGCCGGGGTAGTCCTCCAGCAGCAGGTGGCCGTCGGAGAGCAACGCGGTGAGCGCCAAGCGGATCACGTGCTCCTTTCCGGAGATCGCCCGCGAGATGTTCAGCACCATTTGCTCGAAGGTCTGCGCGAACAGCCGAGCCTGGTCAGGACTGACGGTCATGACGTTCCTTTACCAATAGAGGGTGCCGCGAACCCCATTGCAAGTGGCCCATACATTCGATTTCGGCCAGCCGTAGTAGTTCCGGGTCTGCCTGGTTTCATTCGGACGGAAGGTTTCGTTCACAAATCCGGCAGCGGTGTGGTCGCTGTCGAACGTGCATGTCACGTTTCCTGGGAAATTCGCCGTTTGGACGACGATGTATGCACAGGACGTAGACGTGCAGTTCGGTGCGCAAGCCGCGCCGCAGGGGCTGCCCTTCGAAAGCGTCACGGAGGGTGGCGGTGGAGGCGGTGGTGTCGTCTGCTGCTTGGACTGGCTCAACGTCGGCCGACCCGCGTCCGACACCGTCACGGAGACCGTCACGTTCTGCGAGTAACCGACGTCCTGGCTCCCCGACCAGCTCCACCCACCGACCCCGGTGGTGAACGACTGGGTGAAGCCGCGGCTCGTCGTCACCTGGACGTTCGCCGGCTTGCCGTTCGGGTTCACCGACACCGAGAAGTTGATGACCGTGGCGTTGTTGTTCGAGGTGTTGAGCACGAGGTCGCGCATCGGCCCGTACGTCGTCACCCCGGCGGACACCGCGCTGTTGCAGGGGTTGCCGGCGTACGCACCACCACCACTGCCGTTGCACGCCTGCAGGTTGATCGTCACCGCCTGCCCGTTGGGCAGCCCGTTGACCGTCTGCGTGGCCCCGGCCTGGCCACCGACCGGATAGGTCCAGGTCCCGCACGACCCGCCGGACCACGTGCACGACACGGTGTTCGACTTGCCGTGCGACGCACCGACGTCGAACCGCAGCGTCGCCTGCCCGTCGGAACCGGTGGGGGTGGCGGAGAACCCGGCGATCGGGTCCGGCGTGGCGGTCGCCTCCATCTGCGCGGCGGTGCTGGCCGGTGAGGTGTGCCCGGCCGGCTCGGCCTCGGCGGCGGCGTTGGCGGCGACGACCGAGTAGCTGTAGATCGTGCCGTCGTTCTGCAGACCGTCGTCGACGCACGTGGTGGCGGTGACCTTCGAACACACGGTCTTGGTGCCGCCGCCGGTGCGCGTGAGCGTGTACGTGGTGGGACCGGGACCGTTCGCCCCGACCGCGCCCCACGACACCGTGACGGCACGGGTCTGCGCGTTGGCGGCGTTGGAAGCGGTGAAGGTCGGAGCACCGGGAGCGTCCGGGGCACCGGCCGACTGGCCCTCGACGGTGACCGCCGGGCCGGGGCCCTGCGAGTTGACGGCGATGATCGTGAAGACGTTCCGCGCGTCGTTGTCGAGGCCGGAGGCGGTCACGCTCGTCGCGCCGCCGGGTGCGGTCGTGCGACCGCCGCCGGACCACGAGATCTCGTGGCGCAGCACCGGTGTGCCCTCGTTGGGCGCCGCGGTCCAGCTGAGCTTCAAGGTGCCATCGCGCGGCTCGGACGTGCTGAGCCCGGAGACCGCGCCCGGCACCGTGTTCGGCTGGGCCGGCGCCGACGAGCCGCTCGGCTTGCCCCAGCCGACGAGGTTGTGGGCGCGGACGGTGAACGTGTACTCGGTGCCGTTCGACAGGCCCGTGATCGTGCACGGCGACGCGGCGCAGACCTGCTTGCCGCGGCCGTAGTCGACCTCGTAGGAGTCGATCGGCGCGCCGTTGCCCGACGGCGCGCTCCACGACAGTTCGACGACCTTGCTCAGCACCGTGCGGCCGGGCACCGGGACGCCGGGCGCGTCGGGGACGCCGAGCACGTTCAGCCTGATCCGGCCGGTGACCTTGCGGTCGTCACGGCTGGTGTCGGCGACGTCCGTGACGACGACGTTGAAGTCCATCGCGCCGTGTGCGTCGCCGTTCGGTGTGATGCGCACGGTCGAGCCTTCGTTGCGAGCACTCGCTCCCGCGCCGGCCACCTGGTTGACCGAGACCACGGAGATCCTCGGGTCACGCAGCTGCGAGCGCACGTACGAGACGAGGTCGACGGTCGCGGTGTCACCGGCCTTCACGCCGTCCAACGTCACCGGCGACACCGTGGGAGGCAGGGCGGCCGCGACCTTCACCGCGAGCTTGCCCTTCGGCCCGTCCCCGGCGCCGACCTCGATCGTCCCGGTCGACCCCGGCTTCGCGCCGCCGGCCGCGGTGACGGTCAGCGCGCGTTCGCCGGAGCCCTCCAGCGAGACGCCGTCCGGCTGTTCGAGCCAGGTCGCGGTGTACTTGACGTCGCCGAGCTTCGAGCGGTCCGCGACCCACACGTGGCACACGGCGGTGACGTCGACCTTCACCGGCAGCCCGCCCTCGACGACCGACAGCGCGGAGGACGGGCAGCGCAGCACCGGCGTGTCCGGGCCGACCTGCACCGGCACGGTGACCAGGCCGACCTTCGCCTCCGGGTCGGTGAGCGAGGTGCCGTCGGTGACCTCGAACGTCACCGCGGCCGGTCCGACGTACCCGTTGCGCGCCGTCAGCACCAGGCCGGTGTCGCCTTCGTTGCGGACCTCGAGCCCGACGGGCGCCGCGCTCATCCTGTCCACGGTCGTGAGCTTCGGCTGCTTGCCCGACGGAACGTCGACGTAGTCCTTGACCTGCACGGAGATCGACCCGTCGGCGGGCACGGAGATCAGCTTGTCCGGGATCGCCCGCGGCGCCCCGGTGCCCTTCGACGGCACGTGGACCAGTCCGGCGGCGGTGGCACCGGACGCGTCCCTGGCCTCGTACGCGATGACCCGCGGGTGGTCGCCGACGGGCACGGTGACCTTGCGCCCGGAGATCTTGGCCTGGTCGTGGAAGACCCTGGTGATCTCGATCTTCTCGGCGGGCCCGTCGGGATCGGCGACAGCGGGCGCGAGGTCGACCTCGACGGTGCTGTCCTCCTTCTTCACCACCGGGAAGAGCTCGCCCGCGACCGGCGGGACGGCGTAGTCGTCCCGGCTGCGCACGGTCAGCGTCGCGACCGACGGCTGGCCCAGCCCGTTCGTGATGGCGTAGGCGATCACCAGCGGCTTGCCGGTGAGGTCCGGCGCGGTCAGTTCGATGCGGCCGTCGGTGGCCTTCACGTCGTCGGGCAGCGACGGGTTGCGGGAGCCCAACGGCTCGACCGTCACCGTGTCGCCCGGCGCGCGCACGTCGTTCGTCAGCACGTTGACGGCCAGGCGTGCGCCGGGTGCCGCGGTGACGACGTCGTCCACGGCGACCGGAGGTTGCGGATCTCCTGGCGGCACAACGGCGACACGGATCAACGACTCGCCGGTGCGCCCGTAGGTGTCCGTGACGACGAACTTGAACGTGTCGGTGCCGTTCGACGTCGGGAAAGCCTCGTAGGTGAGGCTGGTGCCGGCGATCCCGACGACGCGCCCGATCGCCGGGGCCGACGCGATGCCGGTGACCGTCACCGAGTCGCCGTCCGGGTCGGCGCCGCTCGACGGGACGGTGATCGTGACGCGGTCGCCGGCGACGACCCGGACCTCGACGGGTTCCGGGGCGGGCGGCTGGTTCGGGTTGGTGGGCGTGGGGGCCGGGTTGACGGTGACGTGCGCGTGGCCGACGGCCTGGTCGCCGTCCGGGTTCTGGACGACGTAGGAGATCTCGGCGGTGAGCGGCGTGTCGACGCGGTCGGGTGCGACGTAGCGGACCACGTCGCCGGAGACGTAGGCGGATCCGGCGTCGCGGCCGTCGCGGGTCTGGACGGTCAGCCGCCCGTTGCCCGGCGCGCCCTGCACGTTCGGTTGCAGGGTCAACGGCGCCCCCGTGGGCGAGATGTCGTTGTCCAGCACGGGAATCGTCGTGGAGTCACCGGCGCGGGCCGCCGCCCGGTCGTCCTTGGGCACCGGGGTGTCGTCGGCGGGCGGCGGGAGCTGCGTGACGGTGACCTCGCCGGTGACGGGACCGGTCACGCCGTCCGTCACGGTGTAGCGCACGACCTGCGGGTTGCGGTCGAGGGTGGGCGCGGTGGCGTTGACGCGCAGCCAGCGCCCCTTCACCACCGCCACTTCGAGCTGACCGGACGTGCTCTCGGCGTGCTGCACGCCGAGCAACGCGCCGGCGGGGCTGAAGTCGTTGGCGAGCACGTCGGTGACGACGGGTTCCTGGCCGCGCACGACCGCGTTGTCCGGCATCGCGACCGGCGGCAGCGGCGAGGCGGGCGCGGCAGCGACGTCGACGCGGATGGCGCCCTTCGCGAACGGCGCGTTGCCGAACGCGGCGGTGTAGTCGAGCGCGAACGTGCCGGGCTTCGTCGCGGTCAGCGTCACCAGGCCGGTCTTGGTGTCCGTGGTGATCGTGGCGCCGGCCAGCGGGGCGACGTCGGCGGCCAGCCGCAGTTCAGCGGCAGGGTCGACCGGGTCGGCGCCGGGCAGGTCGTTCTCCAGCGGGCGGACGAGCACCGGCGTGCCGACCTGGCCGCGGGCGACGTCGGGCCGGGCGACCGGCGGCAACGCGGCGGGCGCGGCCGGGTCGAGCACCTTGACGCGTTCCGCACCGGCGACGGCGTTCGCGATGCCGTCGGTGACCTTGTAGTCGATCGGCTGCTGTCCCGCCTGGACGGGCGCCGCGTACTC
>NZ_DASVFL010000058.1:0-25658 GCF_036380075.1 Lentzea sp.
GCGTGCGGGAGCTGGTGCGGGCGAACCTGGTGGTGGAGCACGTGCCGGGCCGGTTCACGTGCCACGACCTGTTGCGGGTCTACGCGGCCGACCGCGCCGCGGCGGAGGAGACGGCCGAGGATCGCGCCTCTGCTCTGGAGCGCATGTTCGACCACCACCTCCACACGTTGATCGCCATCCACATGACTCACCACGCCGGCCATCGGCCGTTGCCGGAGGAGCCGGCGATGGTCCGGGGCACGACTCCGGAGCTGTTCGAGACGCTCGACGACGTCCACGACTGGTTCCTGGCCGAGAAGAACGTGCTGCGGGCGGTGATCGCGCACAGCGAGGCGCACCGCTTCGACCGGCACACCTGGCAGCTGGTGTGGATCGCGTTCGACCTGATCGACAAGTTCGGCCCGTGGCGCGACTGGGTGTGGGTGCTGGACACCGCCCGTCTTGCCGCCACCCGCGATGGCGAACACCTGCACGCCGCGAAGATGACGTTCCTGGAGGCCATCGTCAGCAGCAGGCTCGGCAGGTTCGAGGAGAGCAGGGCGAAGTTCGAAGCCGGCGGCCGTGCCTACGCGGAAATCGGTGACGTGCCAGGGCAGGTGCGCTGCCAGAGCGGTGCGGCGTGGGCCCTGTTGCAGCTGGACCGGCCGCAGGAGTCCCTGGAGACCGCCGAGGCCGCACTCGAGCTGCAGCGCAACGACGCAAGCGCGACCAACGAGCGGATCTCGATGGCCCTGCATCAGGTCGTGGAGGCACGACGCCTCATCGGCGACAACGAGATGGCGCTCGAACTCTGCGCTGAGCTGGAGTCGTTGGAGACGGACGAGGTCAGCCCTTATGACGAAGGGCAACGGAACCTGACCAAGGGAGCGGTTCTCGTGCGGCTCGGCAGGTTCGACCAAGCGCTCGAAACGCTCGGCATCGCTCTCGAACGGCTCGAACGGGCGGGCAGCTGGGACGACGTAGCCGCCGTCCAGAACTGGGCGGGTGATGCGCATCAGGGCCTCGATGACATCTCCAGCGCACGCAGTGCGTGGAGCGAGGCGTTGGCGACCTTCGAGCACCACCAGCACCCGAACGCGGCCGGGGTGCGGGTGAAGCTCGCCGCCCTGCCCGAGAACTGACGAACGGTGCTGGTGGCCCCCCAGGAACCTTTGCCACCAGCACCGCTCGAAGACAACTCTGCACCACCGCGCTCACACTTCGCTCACACTGCCGTCACGCCCCGTCTAAGCTGGCCCGGACCTGGGGGGACGTGTGCGAGCCGAGTACCGCGTGCTGGGGCCGTTGGAAGTTCTGCTCGACGGCGAGCCGGTGCCCGTGCCGGCCGGTCGCTGTCACACGCTGCTCGCGGTCCTGCTGCTCCGGCCCGGCCGGTACGTCCCGGTCGACGAGCTGGTCGACCGCGTGTGGGACGGCGACCCGCCCACCGCCGACCGGGCCCACAAGACGTTGCAGATGGTCGTCCGGCGGCTCCGGGTCGCGCTGGGCGAGGCGGACTGCGTGCGGACCAGGGCGGGCGGTTACCAGGCGGCGGTCGAACCGGACCAGCTCGACCTGCTCAGGTTCCGCGCGCTGGCGGGCTCCGGCGACTTCGGTGCCGCCTCGGCGTTGTGGCGGGGACCTGTGCTCGGCAACGTCCGGTCCGAACGGCTGCACCGCGAGGACGTGCCGCAGCTGCTCGACGAGCGCCTGGCCGTGCTGGAGCGGCGGATCGAGGCCGACCTCGACCGCGGGCTGGCGGGCGAGCTGGTGGCCGAGCTGCGGTCGCTGGTCGCCGACCACCCGCTGCGCGAGTCGTTCTGGCAGCACCTGATGCTCGCGCTGTACCGGTCTGGCCGGCAGGCCGAGGCACTCAGCGCCTACCAGGAGATCAGGGAGAAGCTCGCCGACGAGCTGGGCGTCGACCCCGGACCGTCGCTGCGGGACCTGCACCAGCGGATCCTGCGCGCGGAGGTCGTCCCCGGCCGCCGCCAGGTGCCGCGCCAGCTGCCGCGAGGGGTGCGGAACTTCGTCGGGCGCGAGGACGAGCTCGCACTCCTGGGCAAGCAGACCGGCCTCACCGTCGTGCACGGCGTCGGCGGTGTCGGCAAGACCGCGCTGGTCCTGCGCTGGGCGCAGGAGGCGCGGGAGAGCTTTCCCGACGGCGACCTCCACCTGAACCTGCGCGGGTTCGACGCCGACGCCGCACCGGTCGATCCGGCGACCGCGGCCGAGGTCCTGCTGGTGGGGCTGGGCGTGGACGACGTCCCCGCCGCCGCGGAGGCCCGGTTCGCGTTGCTGCGCACGACGCTCGCGGACCGGCGGTTGCTGCTGGTGCTGGACAACGCCTCCTCGCCGCGGCAGGTCGTGCCCCTGCTGCCCGGCGGGGACGGGGTGCGGGTGGTGGTCACGAGCCGCAACCAGCTCCGCGCACTCGTCTCGCAGTACGACGCGACGGCCATCGCGTTGCGGCAGCTGGACTTCACGGCGGCACGGGCGCTCCTCGCGGCGGTGCTCGGGCAGGAGCGGCTCGACGCCGAACCGGGGGTGGCGCACGAGATCGTCGAACGGTGCGCGGGACTGCCGCTGGCGTTGAGGGTCTTCGCCGAACGGGTGTCGCGTTTCCCGGACACGCCGTTGCGCACGTTCCTCGCCGAGCTGGACAACGCGAGGCTCGACGCGTTGACCGACCACGAGGACGTCGACGTCCGGGCGGTGTTCTCGTGGTCGTACCGGGCGCTGGACGACGAGTCGGCGAGGATGTTCCGCCTGCTCTCCGTCCACCCCGGCCCGGACTTCGACGTCGCCGCCGCCGCGGCGCTCGCGGGTGTGCCGGTGGCCGCGGCGAGGAGGCTGGTGGAGCGGCTCGTCGCCGACCACCTGGTGCAGTCGCGGACGCCGGGCCGCTACGACCTCCACGACCTGCTGCGCGCCTACGCGGCCGAGCTGTGCGGCGACGACGAGGCGGCCGCCCTCCGGATGACGGAGTGGTACGTCCACACGCTGGAGAACGCCGCCGTGGTGGAGAACCCGCTGGCACTGGTGCGGGCGGACGAGGTCGTCTCCGGTGTCGTGCCGCAGGACTTCTCCACGCGCTTCGACGCGATGTCGTGGGTCCGTCAGGAGTGGGACAACCTGAGGTCTGTGCTGCACGTCGCCGCGGCACGCGGCTGGGAACGCCTCGCGCTGCTGATTCCGACGCACCTGGAGCGGTTCCTCGCCTACAACCAGCTCCGGCTGGCGGAGACGGTGGAGATGTTCGAGACCGTCGAGGGCTTCGGCAGCGAGCGGGACCAGGGGCTCCTGCTGGTGAAGCTGGCCGGGTGCTACAACGACGCGAGGCGGCTGGACGACTCGCTGGCCTGCTTCGCCAAGGGGCTGGCCTTCGTGCGGGACGTGGGAGAACGCAGAGCCGAGGCAGCCGGACTGATCAACTACTCGCACCTCCACTTCGCCCTCGGCAACACCTCGGCCGCGCTCGAGGGCGCGCGGAGCGCGGCCACCATCAGCGCGGAGCTGGACAACGGGTACCTGGAGTGCATCGCACGGGGCAACACCGCCGCGTACCTGATCGAGCTCGGCCGTCCCGAGGAAGCCCTGCACGAGGCAGGCCTGGCCATCGACGTGGTGGCGGCACTGGACGACGAGTACCTGACCGCGCGCGTGCACCTCCACCGGGCCTTGGCGTTCGTGGCGCTCGAGCGGTTCGACGAGGCGATGCCCCGGCTGCGTTCGTTCGTGGACGCCATGGCGAAGTTCGGCGACCTCGACCACCAGGCGGTGGGGCTGGAACAGCTCGGTGTGGCGCTGCTCGGTTCCGGGCGGGCCGAGGAATGCGCCGCGGCGTGGCGACGCGCGATCGCACTGTGGCGTGAGCTGGGCGACCAACGGGCGGAGACGCTCGCCGCCCGCCTGGCCGAGCTCGAACAGGAACCTGGGAGATGAACGTCGAGCAGCGCGTTCCCCGCGCGCTACGACGGTGGTGTCACGACAGCTGACGGCCGGCGGCGAGACCCGTCTCTTCGAGCTCCCGCAAGAACCGGCGGACGGTCGTCGCCATGGCGAGGGCTCCTGACTCGGCGCGCCTCAGCGCCTCGCGCGCGTGCACCAGCGCGCTCTCCCGATCTCCGACGCGGGCGAACACCCCGGCGGCGTGGAACAGGATCTCGACCTTCGGCCGGACGGCCAGGGCGTCGAGTGAGCCGGGGTCGAGGAGATCGCGGTAGATCCGCACCGCCTCGTCGAGGTTTCCCAGTCCCTCGTGCGCCTGACCGAGGGTGTCCTTCATGTACGCGGTGGCCTCGCCGAGGGCGTCGAGTGCTTCGGTCACGACGGTGATCGCCTCGGCGAAGTCGCCCTTGCGGACGAGCGTGTAGGCGAGGCTGTTCATGGACGCCGCCCAGCCCTTGGTGTTGCCCACCAGTCGCCACTGCGCGATCGACTCGCGGTAGTGCGCCAGCGCCTCGTCGTGCCGTCCCTGCCACAGGCACGTGCTCCCGAGCTCGGCTTCGGTGATCGCCACTCCGCGGGTGTAGCCGATCTCGCGCCGGATGCGGAGCGCCTCGCGCAAGGTGAGCCGGGCTTCTTCGAACTGGTGCCTGTTCTTGTGCGCGATCCCCGTCGAGTGCAGGGCGACGGCTTCTCCGTGGCGGTCGCCCAACTGCCGGGCGGCCTTGAGCGCTACCCCGAAGACGCGGAAGCGGTCGTCGTTGGAGCCGTTCGTGGTCACGTGGCCGATCAACGAGTACGGCAGTTTCCACGCGTGGTCGAAGTACCCCTCGGCCAGCGCGAAGTCGCAGAGTTCGAGCAGGAGGTCGTACTCGCGCCTGCTCCACCTGGTGGCGGCGGTCTTGTCGCCGAACTCGGCCACCTCGACCACCGGGTCGCGTTCGGTGAGCGGCTTCTCGGCGCGGAGCTCGACGATCCTGGCCTCGGCCGCGTCGGCCGAGTGCAGGTGGTGGTCGAGGAAACGCCGGACCGCGGCTCGCCGTTCCTCGGTTGGTTCCTCGGTTCTCGCGCGTTCACGCGCGTGCAACCAGAGCAGGTCGTGCTGGGAGAAGCGCTGGGGCTCGTCCTCCTCCACGAGGTGTGCCCGCGCCAGCGAGCGCAGGGTTCTCAGCGCGCTGCCGCTCGGCACGCCCGCCAGCGCACCGGCGGACATCGGGGTGAAGTGCGCGTGCGGCGCCAGACCCAGGACCCGGAACATGCGGCGCTGCTCCGGCGAGAGGGCCAGGTACGAGAGGTCGAACGCCGATCTGACGGCTGCCTCGCCGTCGTCACCGATCTCCAGCTCTGCCAGCCGGTCTCCGCCGGCGAGCTGGTCCACGAGGTCCTGCACGCGCAGGTGTGGTTCGGTCGCGAGCAACGAGGCGGCGATGCGCAGTGCCAGCGGCAGGCAGGCGCACAGTCCCGCGAGCTCGACGGTGGCGGCGGGTTCCGCGTCCGCGCGGTCCGCACCGATCACCCTCGTCAGCAGCCGCACGGCCTCGTCGAGCGGCAGCACCCCGATCTTCAGCACCTTCGCGTCGTCCAGGGCGACCAGCCCGCGCAGGTCCGACCGGCTGGTGACCACCACGAGCGACCGGCCGCTCGCCGGCAGCAGCGGCCTCACCTGTTCGGAGGTGCGGGCGTTGTCGAGCAGCACGAGAACCCGGCGGTCGGCGAGCAACGACCGGTACACGCCGACGCGCTGGTCGGTCTGGTCGGGAATCTCCCCGGCGGGACGACCGAGCCCGCGCAACAACTGGCCGAGCGCGTCGTGCGGGGTGAGCGGTTCCTCGCGGTCGTAGCCGCGCAGGTTCACCACGAGCTGCCCGTCCGGGAACCGGGCGCGCACCTGGTGCGCCCAATGCACGGCGAGCGCGCTCTTGCCGACGCCGGCCGAACCCCCGATGGCCGAGACGACCACCGCCCGTCCCGTCGTGTTCGTGGACAGGAGCCGGTCCAGCCTCGCGAGGTCGGCGTTCCTTCCCGTGAAGGTCGCCAGGCCGGGTGGCAGCTGCCTCGGCACCGGGGCGCCCCGCGCGGTGCTCAGCTCGGGATCCGCACGCAGGATCGACTGGTGCAGGTCGCGGAGCGCCACGCCGGGATCGATGCCCAGCTCGTTCCTCAACAGGCGGCTGACCCGGTGGAACGCCTCCAGCGCGGCCGCCTGCCGGTCCGACCGGTACAGGGCGACCATCAGCTGCGCCCAGAACCGCTCCCGCAGCGGGTGGTCGGAGGTGAGCGAGCGCAGCTCCTCCACCAACCCCGCCACGCGTCCGTCACCGAGGTCGCGCTCGATGCGGTTCTCCAGGGCCACGAGCCGTTCCTCGACGAGGCGCGGCACGTCCTCGCGGTGCAGGGAGTCGGACACCACGTTCGTGAGCGCCGGGCCGCGCCACAGGGCCAGCGCGGCGTGCGGCTGGTCCGCCAGTGCGCGGAAGCGGAGCAGGTCGAGGTTCTCGACCTGGGCCAGGTAGCCGTTCGTGGTGGTGACGACGCAGCTCGCCGGCCCCAGCGACCGCCTCAACCGCGCCACGGTCATGTGCAACGTCTTCGCCGCGCGGCCGGGTGAGGACGGCGCGCCTTCCCAGAGGCGTTCGACCAGCTGGTCCACGGAGACGAACTCGTTGGGCCGCAGCAACAGCGTCGCCAGCAGCACGCGGCCCTTGCCCGCGGGAACGACGACGGGCTCGCCGTCGAAGCGCACTTCCAACGGTCCCAGCACGCGGTACTCCGCCCCCAGCACGGTCGAAGCCTATGACGGTCCCGTCCTGGGCGTGAGGTCGAGGCCGGTCCCTCGCCGCACCGGTTGCCGAGGGGTGAACCGGTGCTCCGGACCATCACCGCGGTGGCCGAGGTTTGCCATCCATGTCGTCCAAGCGGGTCCCATCGGGTAAGCATGTGCGCGAAAGAGGGGAAGGTGCATGAGCCTGCACGTCGCGGTCGACTTCGGCACGTCGAGCACCTGCGTCGCGATCTCCGCGCACGGCAGGGAGCCGCAGGTCGTCGTGTTCGACGGCCAGCCGCTGGTGCCGTCCGCCGTGTTCGCCGCGGCCGACGGGACGTTGTTCGTCGGTCAGGAGGCCGAACGGCAGGCCGCGGTCGACCCCGCCCGGTACGAGCCGCACCCGAAGCGCCGCGTCGACGAAGGCGAGCTCCTGCTCGGCAGCTCCGTGCTGCCCGTCGTGGACGTCGTGCGCGCGGTGCTGACGCGGGCCGTGGGCGAGGCACGGCGCGTGGGTGGCGGTGCGCCTGTCGATCTCCTCGTGCTGACCCATCCGGCTGACTGGGGCACGGTGCGCACCCGCGTCCTGCTGCAGGCGGCCCGTGGGCTCGGGCGCGAGCTGGTCCTCGTGCCGGAGCCCGTGGCGGCGGCCGTCTTCCACTCCGCGAGCCACTCCGTTCCGGACGGTGCCGCGCTCGCCGTGCTCGACCTCGGCGGCGGCACGGTCGACGCGAGCGTCGTGGCGCGCACCGGCAAGAGCTTCCGGGTCCTGTCCGCGAAGGGCGACCCGAGCTTCGGCGGTGCCGACATCGACCAGGCCCTCCTGGAACACGTCGGCGGACTGGTGAGCGCGAAGGACCCCGAGGCGTGGCGGCAGCTCGTCGAGGGCAGGGAGATGGCCGACCGGCGCAAGCGCCGGGTGCTGCGGCAGGACGTCCGCGGCGCCAAGGAGACGCTGTCCCGGCACGCCTACACCGACGTGCCGATGCCGCCGCCGTTCCCCGACGCGCACGTCACCCGGTCCGACCTCGAACAGCTGGTCACCGGGCCGCTCAGCAGGGCGGCCGCGCTCGTCGGCGGGGCCGTTCGCGACGCGGGCGTGGCGCCGCAGCAGCTGGCCGGGGTGTTCCTGGTCGGCGGGTCGAGCCGCATCCCGCTGGTCGCTAGGCTGGTGCACGACCACATCCGGGTGGTGCCGACGAGCATCGACCAGCCGGAGACCGTGGTCGCACGGGGTGCGCTGCGGGCCGTCAGCCTCGATCCGGAACGCACCGGCGGGATGACGCAGCAGAAGGCGCCGGCCCAGGGCAATCCGGGTGATGTGACTCACAACATCCGGGTCGGCGAGGAGACCACCCGCAAAATCACCCGCCGCATCACGCCGCCGCCGATGGCGCAGTTCCCCGCGGCGTTCCCCGGACCGCCGTCATCACCACCGTCGCTACTGCCGCCACCGTCGCCCAAGAAGAGCAAGACTCCGCTGTTCGTCGCAATCGGTGTCGTCGTGGTGCTCGTGGCCGCGGGGGTCGGTGGTTACCTCTGGCTGAACCGCGAGAAGACGCAGCAGCAGCCGGACCCGCCGAGCACCCAGATCGCCGTCTACGACTACAGCTTCACGCGACCGGACGGCTGGGAGCAGACGGGCGGCGCCGCCCCCGACCGCCAGGTCCTCCTGCAACCGCTCGACCGGAAGAATTCCGATAGCAAATCGCCGGAAGCGCGCATTGCTGTGCAGGAGCAAACTCTTACTTATGACAGCGACAAAGACCGTGTACGCGCGCTGACCGAGTTGCGGAACACTTACCAGGAACGCAAAGGCAATGGCGACGCCGTCACGGACTTCACCGATAACCGCACATTCGCGGGGAAGTCTGTTGTTCACTATCGCGAAGTGGTCGGTGCCACCGGGGTCGACTGGTACATCCAGTTCCAGGGCGAGGTGCAGGTGAGCGTCGGCTGCCAGGCGTCGAAAGCCGCCGAGTCGCAGGTCAGCACCGCCTGTGAGCAGGTCGTTCGCACGCTCGTCATCAAGTAGTAGCCGCGTCACCAGGGGAGTCGCCGATGTCCGCCGCCGAGGCTCTGAGCCGATTTCGCGCCGACGTGGGGGCCGCCGTCACCCGTGCCCGCCGCGCGGCCGGCGACATAGGTGAACGGAATGCCAATCTGCGGGAACGCACGCGTGACCTGGCACGACAGGCCCGTGAACGCGGCGCGGAACCGGGTGCGCGACCCACTCCCGCCGACGTCAGGGACTCCTCCGCCGGCTTCCGCCACGACCGCGGGCTGCCCGTCGAGCGGGTTCCGGACGCCGCCGAGCTCGCCGCCCCGCGTCCTGTTGAGACGCGACCGCCCGTTCTCGGTTCTTCCGCCGTCGCCGGTCCCAGTGGGCAACTTCCCCGTGTGAGTGACGATGACGAGGACTTTTCGCAGTCGCGAATCCTCTACTGACACCTCGCTTTTCGCCTGGAGCCGTTTACTAGCGCAACTACTTCCAAAGAAGTCGCGACAGGGCGGAACCGGCGTGGCAAGGTCTCCGTCGTAAGAGGCGTACGAACCAAGAAGTACACCCGAACCACTCTCAGTAGGGGGCATCTCCATGGGTCAGTTCACCACTACCACCGAAGAGCTCGACGCTCTGGCCAAGCACATCGGTGACATCAGCGACCAGATCCAGGGCCAGGCCCGCACGGTCAAGGGTGCCGCTGAGGGCGTCATGAGCAGCTGGAGCGGTGCCGCGGCGTCCGCCTTCACGAACCTGATGCAGCGGATGGACGAGGACGTGCGCAAGCTCGACCAGGCGCTGCAGGAGATCCAGCAGCAGATCGCCAGCACCTCCGAGGTCTACGCCCGCAACGAGCAGGACCAGGAGCAGGCGGTCACCGGTATCGCCGGCCGTCTCTGATCCAAGTCCTCCAGTTCGTCCACCTCAGCACTTCCACACCTTCTCAAGGGGAGATCACCATGGGCAGCATCAAGGTCACCTTCGCGGAGGTCGCGAACGCGGCGTCCACCATCACGCAGTCGTCGAAGACGATCGACGACCTGAACGACCAGCTCCGCCAGAAGGTCACCTCGACCCTCGCCGGCTGGACCGGTAGCGCCGGTGAGGCGTACCAGGGTGCGCAGGCGAAGTGGGACCAGGCGTCCAACGACCTGAACCAGGTCCTCGCCGCCATCGGTGTCGCCGTGCAGCAGGCCTCCGAGGCCTACGCCCAGGCCGAGCAGTCGAACGCCGCCCGCTGGTAGTCCAGCGCGCTTCGCAAGACCCCTTCGCGAGCCCCGGAACCACGTGGTCCGGGGCTCGCGTACGTCCAGGGGGAGGTGCGTTGGGAGGACCCGTTTTGGTCCCCGCACCACCCATCCGGTATCTTCTGACGTTGTTGTGCGGTAGCTGGCGCCCGTGTGTGCCGCGCCTGTCTCGGAACCACCGCTTGGCCAGTCCAAGATCGGTCTGGGGCAACCGCCGCAGTGACCCCAGACGCAAGTGACGACGAGGTAGATCCGTGCGCACGTACAGCCCGAAGCCCGGTGAGGTGACCCGCACCTGGCACGTGATCGACGCCCAGGACGTGGTGCTCGGCCGGCTCGCCACCCAGGCCGCGACGCTGCTGCGCGGCAAGCACAAGCCGACGTATGCGCCTCACGTTGACACTGGTGACTTCGTTGTCATCATCAACGCTGACAAGGTCGCCCTGACCGGTGCGAAGCGCGACCAGGCGTTCCAGTACCGCCACTCCGGTTTCCCCGGTGGTCTGCGCAAGCAGTCCTTCGGCGAGGTCCTGGACACCCGTCCGGACCGCCTGGTGGAGAAGGCGATCAAGGGCATGCTGCCCAAGAACCGCCTGGGCCGTCAGATCGCGAACAAGCTCAAGGTCTACAGCGGCCCGAGCCACCCGCACGCGGCGCAGCAGCCCCAGGCCTTCGAGATCAAGAAGATCGCCCAGTGAGCGACGAGTACACCGAGGAAGTTCCTGTGACCACCCCTGAGAACGAGACCCCTGAGGTCGAGGCCCCCGAGGTCGAGTCCGAGGTTGTCGAGGCCGAGGTCGTCGACGCTCCTGAGGCCGACGACGCCGACGCTTCCGTCGACGCCGAGGACGAGGACGTCGAAGATACGTCCGCTCCGGTGGTCGCGCCCTCGCTGAACGGCGCCGCGCACCTCGCGCAGACCGTCGGCCGCCGCAAGGAGGCCGTCGTCCGCGTCCGCCTCGTGCCCGGCACGGGCAAGTTCACCCTCAACGGCAAGGCCCTCGAGGACTACTTCCCGAACAAGGTGCACCAGCAGCTCATCAAGGAGCCGCTCGTCACCACGGAGAAGCCCGAGACCTTCGACGTCATCGCGAACCTGCGTGGCGGCGGCATCACCGGCCAGGCCGGTGCGCTCCGTCTCGCCATCGCGCGTGCGCTGATCGCCGTCGACTCCGAGGACCGCCCGGTGCTGAAGAAGGCCGGCTTCCTCACCCGTGACCCGAGGGTCAAGGAGCGCAAGAAGTACGGTCTGAAGAAGGCCCGCAAGGCGCCTCAGTACTCCAAGCGTTGATCTGAGTTCCAAGCTGTACCCGCGGGAGCAGCAGTTCACCTCGAACTGCTGCTCCCGTGGTGTTTTCCGGGTCTTTCCCGCCGCTTCGCAGTGTCCACATCGGAGGATCCATGGCCCGCCTGTTCGGCACCGACGGTGTGCGCGGTCTCGCCAACGCCGATCTCACCCCTGAGCTCGCGATGTCCGTCGCCGCCGCGGCCGCGCGCGTGCTCGCCGAGCACGACCGCTCCCACCGCCCCGTCGCCGTCGTCGGCCGCGACCCCAGGGCGAGCAGCGAGATGCTCGACGCCGCCGTCACCGCAGGCCTCACGTCGGCCGGTGCGGACGTGCTGCGCGTCGGCGCGCTGCCCACACCCGCCGTCGCCCACCTCGTCGCCGCGCTCGGCGCCGACATCGGCGTGATGATCTCGGCCTCGCACAACGCCATGCCGGACAACGGGATCAAGCTCTTCGCCGCGGGTGGCCACAAACTGCCCGACTCGGTCGAGGACGAGATCGAGCAGCTGATGGGCACCGGGTTCGAACGCCCGACGGGTGCCTCCATCGGCCGGGTCCGCGACGTCCCCGACGCCGAGACCCAGTACGTCGAGCACCTGCTCAAGGTCACACCGCACCGCCTCGACGGCCTCAAGGTCGTGGTGGACTGCGCGAACGGTGCCGCGTCGGTGGCCGCACCGGACGCGTACCGCCGCGCCGGGGCCGAGGTGGTCGCGATCAACGCCTCCCCGGACGGCCTCAACATCAACGACGGGTGTGGTTCCACCCACATCGACGTCGTGGCCGCCGCCGTCCGCGAGCACGGTGCCGACCTCGGCATCGCGCACGACGGCGACGCCGACCGCTGCCTCGCCGTGGACGCCGAGGGCAACGCGGTCGACGGCGACCAGATCCTCGCCGTCCTCGCGCTCGCCATGCGCGACGCCGGTGAGCTGTACGAGGACACCCTCGTCGCGACCGTGATGAGCAACCTCGGCCTGCACCTCGCCATGAGGGACGCCGGGATCAAGCTGCGCACCACCGCCGTCGGCGACCGGTACGTGCTCCAGGACCTCAAGGCCGGCGGCTACTCGCTCGGCGGCGAGCAGTCCGGTCACGTGGTGCTGCCCGCGCACGCCACCACCGGCGACGGCCTGCTCACGGCGCTGCGCCTGATGGCCCGCATGGCCGAGACCGGCAGGTCGCTCGGCGACCTCGCCTCGGTGATGCGCCGCCTGCCGCAGGTCCTGATCAACGTGAAGGTGTCCGACAAGGCCGCCGTCGCCAAGGCCGGCTCGGTCAGCGAGGCCGTGGCCGCCGTCGAGGCCGAGCTCGGCGACACCGGCCGCGTGCTGCTGCGCCCGTCCGGCACCGAACAGCTCGTGCGGGTGATGGTCGAGGCGACGAGCCACGAACAGGCCGAGTCCGCCGCGCGACGACTGGCTGGTGTGGTTTCCTCGGTGCACTGAGGACCGGAATCGGGGGCCGTGGGATGACCGTCTTGTCACTGCTGGTGCTGATCGTGCTGCTGGGTGGACTGGCGGCGGTGGTGGTCATCGCGATCGTGGTGTCGAAGAGGAACAAGACCCGGCCCCCGCTCCCGCCCGGCCACGGCCACCCCCAGCAGCAGTGGCAGCAGGACCCGCAGGCCGGCGGGCAGCAGTGGCAGCAGTGGCAGCAGGCGCAGCCTCCCGGCCAGCCCTGGCCCCAGCAGCCCGGTCAGCACTCCCCGCAGCAGCCCGGCCAGCAGCCTCCCCAGCAGTGGTGATCCCCGGCGCCGCGCGCCGCACCGCTGTTTACTAAGGCAACCGACCTGGTGAAAGCCCAGGTCGGCACCTGATCCGAGCTGGCACTGTATGGCGGAACCCCGCTGAGCCGAACTGCGTCAGATGGGGGACTAGGGGAGGCAGGAGCACATGTCTGGCTATCAGGCGAACGCCGGCGAAATGATGTCGTCCGCGACGACCATCCAGGGGATCGCGACCGAGATCGAGAACTACAAGGCGAAGATCACCGCGAGCGCAGTGAGCGAGAAGGACTTCGGTCGCGCGCACACCGCCGGTGGCGCCAAGTACAAGGCCGGCCTGCCGAAGATGGCCGAGGCGATCGGCGCCTACTCCGCTGCGATGAAGGGTCTCTCGGACAAGCTGCGCGAGTCCGCGAACGGCTACGAGTGGACCGAAGAGGCCAACCAGGCCAACATCAGCGAGCAGGGAAGGTAGTCGCGGATGCCCAGCTGGGAAGAAGTCAAGAAGCTCTGCGACAACCCCGAAGTCCCCATCGACCAGAAGCAGGCCCTGCTCGAGGCGTACTACGCCACCGAGGCCCGCGACAACCCGTTCGGCACGTTCAACGACGAGCTCGAGACCTACCTGGACGACTACGACGTCTCCTGGGGCGATGGTCAGTGGCAGGCGTTCAAGGACTCGATGCCGTGGTCGGACAGCTCGGACGAGCGGCTCGACAAGGCCTACGAGGAGGCCAAGAAGTCGGGCGAGGCCGGCCAGAAGAAGGTCGACGACTACAACAACTCGAAGAAGTCCGGGCAGGACGCCCTCGACCAGTCCGAGCAGCGCGCCGCTGACGGCGGCGCCGGCGTCGCCAACTCGAACCAGCTGCTCGACGCGGGCATGCCCGGCCTGAAGTACTTCGAGAACTTCCTCCCCGTCTACGCGGAGGCGAAGTCGGTCATCGGCGTCGGCGCGGACGTCAACACCGACTACAACAACGTCAAGACGCTCTACGAAGAGCAGCGCGACATCGACTTCCACAAGATCGACGAGGACATCGTCGAGATGCGCCAGGTCTCGACCGACCTGCGCACCCAGCAGTCCGACTCCGAGAAGTCGATGTCGAAGCTGTGGTCGTCGTGGGACGGCAAGGCCGCGGACAACTCGCGCGCCTTCGTCGGCGACTTCTCGAAGAAGGCCGCCGCGGTCGCCGACAGCGTCAACCACATCGCCGACGCGACGCGCCTGGCGTGCCACACGGTCTCGCAGCTGGTGAACGACAAGGCGACCACCGTCCTCAACGGAGTGGGCAGCCCGTTCGACATCGCGGGCAAGACGCCGCCGCAGATCCGCGAGGTCGTGAAGGCGGTGGACAGCGAGGACGACGGCGTGCTCAAGCGCGCGGCCGGCCACGTCGGCATCCAGATCGACGACGGCGCGTGCGACGACGACGTGTGGAAGGGCGAGGTCCGCAAGGGCTGCCGCGAGTGGCTGCAGACCACGTTCCACACCGACGTCAGCACCAAGTACAAGAACTTCGTCGAGCTCTGCAAGAACACCAAGAAGTCCGTCGACGACGCGTGGAACGCGCTCGGCGCCGAGATCGACAAGATCAACACCAAGCCGTTCGAGCCCGCCCAGCAGGAGAAGCCCGCCGACAAGCCGGGCGACAACACCGGTGGCGGCGGCAAGAACAACGGCGGCGGTGGCGGCACCCCGCCCGGCGGTGGCGGTGGTGGCGGAACTCCGCCCGGCGGTGGCGGCGGCGGGACCCCGCCTGGTGGCGGTGGCGGTGGCGGGATGCCGGAGATCGGAAAGCCGGACACCGGTCTGGACTCCGACGGCGACGGCAAGCCGGACGTGCCCGGTGACACCGACGGCGACGGCAAGCCCGACGACCTCGACGGCGACGGCAAGCCGGACAACCAGCAGCCGAAGCCGGAGGAGAACCTCGAGTCCGTCACGGTCAAGGCCGGCGACAACACGATCAAGGTCACGGAGCCCGACTCGAACGGGCACGTGAAGATGACGATCGACACGCCGAGGGGCGAGCCGAAGACCTACGACCTCGACTTCAGCAAGAACCCCGAGGCCGCCAAGGCGCTGATGGGCCAGAACGGCACGCAGGCGATCACGGCCATGGCCAACCAGCTCACCGGCACCGCGACCACGGGTGGCCCGGCGACCGGCGCGTCGCCCGCCGCCGGACTGGCCGGCGAGCGCATCGCCGCGGGTGGCGCGGCCGGCGGTCCGCTGGGCTCGGAGTCGAACCCGATCCCGGTCGAGGTCGGCGCCGACGGCAAGATCCACATCGCGCAGGACGGCGTGAGCTTCACCGCCGAGGTCGACGCCAAGACCGGCGAGATCAACCTGACCGCGGACAACGGCGACGGCACGCCCGACCAGATCGGCGTGAGCTTCGGCGAGGACGAGAACCCCGCGGCCGCCGGCGGCGGTCGGGGTGACGCGGGTGGTGGCGCCACCGGCGCGGCCTGGGCCGGTGAGGTCGGCCAGCCGCTGAACCTGCCGGACAGCGACTTCCCGCAGGCGGTCGGACGCGAGTTCGAGACGTCGCCCGCCGGCTTCCAGACGATGCCCGCCCAGGGCGAGTTTCAGGCGATGCCGGCGCAGGCCGACTTCCAGACGATGCCCGCGCAGGCCGCCGAGCAGGTGTGGAGCCCGCCCGGCCAGGACAGCGCGCCGAACGTCGCCGACCGCTTCCAGGACTCGGTGGCCCGCCGGTTCATCGAGGACAACGGCATCATGCCGAGCCTCGGCGAGCCCCGGATCTCCGCTGACGGCCCGCTGCACGCGATGTCGTCGGACAGCACGATGACGTCCGGTGTCTCGTTCACCGGCAGCGGGTCGTCGGGCGAGTCCGTGCTCGGCTCGTCGCCGGCCGACAGCGCCTGGAACACGCCGTCGCAGGGCGACAACGGCGGCTCGTTCGACACGAACGCCTCCGAGGCCGGTCAGGCGGGCTCGGCGAACCTGCCGTCCCTGCAGGACGCCCACGGTCAGCCCACGTCCGGTGCCGCGTCCGGCGGCATGATGGGCGGCGGGATGATGGGGGGCGGCATGATGGGCGGAGGTGCCGCCGGCGGTCAGCAAGGCGGCGACTCCGAGCGGGGCGCGAGCCAGTGGCGCACCACCGGGTCACTCTTCGACGAGGACAGCAACCCGCTGAACAGCTCGCAGGGCGTGCTCAGCGGTGACGACGGCAACCGGGGAGGCAGCTGGTGAGCGACCTCGACCTCGCCTCGTTCAAGGCGAAGCTCTCCGGCATCGAGTCGGAGCACTCCTCGCGCATGGCGGACGCGCGGCAGAAGTTCGACGAGTCCACCAAGGCGACGCAGGAGAGCCACGACAAGTTCGCCGACCGCAAGCAGCGGCTCACCGCACGGCTGCGCGAGATGGCCCGCAACCAGCGCGGTGAGGGCCAGCAGAAGGACCGCGGCAAGGAGCTCTCGTTCGGGCTGGAGGACGAGACCGCCGCTCCGCACGACGACCTCGCCGACGAGCTCGCGCAGATCGAGAAGGAACGGCAGCAGCGCGAGATGCGCGCCGCGTCCGAGGCCTTCATGCGCGGGCAGAACCCGGCCACGCAGGCACCGGTGCGCCAGCCGCCGGTCGTGCACCAGCCGCCGCAGCCACCTCCTCCGCCACCGGTCCGCCAGCCTCCGCCGGTGCGGCGCCCGCGCCCGCCGGTCGACGATGACGACGACCTGAGCAACCAGAGCTGGCTGTCCTGAGACGGCGAACGCCCCCGGATCATCGGATCCGGGGGCGTTCCTCGTTCGTCAGCGCGGCGGGCCGTAGCCGGGCGGCGGCGGTCCCTGGGGAGGTCCGTAGCCGGGTGGCGGCTGCTGGGGCGGGAACTGCTGCTGCGGGTAGCCGGCCTGCTGGGGATGTCCGGCCTGCGGAAAACCGGGCCCTGCCGCGGGCCGCAGAGCCCTGGTCACCGGTGGAAGGATCGCCAGCACCCCGACGACGAGCGTGAGCACGGCCGCGACGTAGGGCTCGCTCGGCGCGCTGAAGTCGAGCTGGAGGTAGTAGACGATCCGGCACGCCACGGCGAGCACCGCCAGGACGACGGACCCCGCGACGAGGAACGCGCCGGGCAGCTTGCGCAGCACGATCAGCAGGGCGCCGACGACCAGCGCCACCACTACGAGCAGGTCGAGGACGTTGCCCGCGACGCTCAGCGGCACCAGCAGGTCGCCGTTGCCGCCCGTCTTCGCCAGCCGGGCCGCGGTGCCCTCCGGGTCGACGTCGTGCAGCCGCCTGCCGAACAGCCCCTTGAGCCCGAGGACCGCCCAGAACACGGCGACGCCGAACGCTCCGGCCGCGACCGCCACGGCCATCCCGAAGCTGCCGCCTCTCGGCTGGGTCGGCGGCGGACCCCACTGCTGCTGCGGCTGGTTCTGGTGCCAGCCCTGGTTCTGCGATCCCGGCATCACGCCGAGCAACCTAGCGGGTGCGCAGCGCTTCCCGCTGGAAGACGAGGTTCGCGTTCTTCAGATCGGTGTCGAGCAGCTCGTCGTAGGTCTTGTCGCCGGTCAGCACGCGCAGCAGGAACGCCGTCACGAACGCGCGGCCGAGCTTCTGCGCACCGCGCTCGGCGCTGCCGTCCAGCATCAGCTCGCTCCAGTGCCTGCCCTCGGTGAACCCGAGGTGCGAAGCCTTGGGCAGCAACCGGAACTGCACCGGTCCGCCCCAGGCCTGGGCGATCGCCTCGGAGTGGCCGACGGGCGGTGCGATGCGGTCCTCGCCCGCGGCGAGGTGCAGGCCGGGCACGCGGACCTCGCGGGCCGCGTCGAGGGCCGACGGACGCGTCTCCGTTGCGGCCAAAGTCACAACGGCGCGGACGCTGTCCTTTGAGGACGCGGCGAGCACCGCGGCGCCACCGCCCATGGAGTGCCCGGCGAGTGCGAGCTTGGCGGGGTCGACGCTGATCTCGCCCTCGCCCAGCCGGACCCCGGTGCAGACGTCCAGCGTGGTCAGCAGGTTCGCGGCGAGCACCCGCGACGACAGCAGCGGGCCGCGTTCGACGGCCGGTGCCGCGGCGACCACGCCCCACGACGCCAGGTGTCGCAAAAGGCCGTGGTAGCGGCGTACGGGCTGCATCCAGCCGTGGCCGAGCGCGACGGCGGGCAGGCCCAGGCCGGACCGCGGCGTGAAGACCACGCCCGGGAGGCCGACGAGGGCCAGGTCGCCGCGCAGCACGGGGTGCGGACCGGGCCTGCTGAGCTGCTCGAGGGCCTGTTTCGCGGTCAGCGTGATCACGCGGCGAGCCATGGGTGAACCGTAGTCGATCCCGTCGTCCGCACCACACCTGAGATTGGTCTACACCACTCGTGTCCCTGACCTGCGGTGATGCACCCCACTCACTCATTAGGGTTAGCGGCGTGGTCTAGCTAGTCTGTTTCGCGTGTGCGGAATCGTGGGATACGTGGGTCACCAGTCGGCGCTCGACGTCGTGCTGGACGGGCTGAGGCGGCTCGAGTACCGGGGTTACGACTCGGCGGGCGTCGCGGTCGTGGCGGGCGGCGACCTCGCGGTCGAACGCAAGGCGGGCCGGCTGCAGAACCTGGAGACGAGGCTCGACGAGGTGGGCCGCGACAACTTCGCGGGCACCGTCGGCATGGGTCACACGCGGTGGGCGACACACGGCGCGCCGGTCGACAGGAACTCGCACCCGCACCGCGACGCGACGAACCGCGTCGCCGTGGTGCACAACGGCATCATCGAGAACTTCCTCGCGCTGCGCACCGAGCTCGAAGGTCTCGGCGTCGAGATGGCGTCCGACACCGACAGCGAGACGGTGGCGCACCTCGTGTCCTTCGCCTACGCCGAGGGCGACACGAAGGGTGACCTGCCTGCCAGCGTGCGCAAGGTCGCGCGCCGGCTCGAGGGCGCGTTCACGCTCGTGATCACGCACGCCGACGAGCCGGACCAGGTCGTCGCCGCGCGCCGCAACTCGCCGCTGGTCGTCGGGGTCGGCGAGGACGAGTACTTCGTCGCGAGCGACGTCGCCGCGTTCATCGCGCACACGAAGGAAGCCGTCGAGCTGGGCCAGGACCAGATGGTCGTGCTGACCCGCGGCGGGTACCAGGTCCTGGACTTCGACGGCGAGCCCGCAGAGGCCAAGCCGTTCACGGTCAACTGGGACCTCAGCGCCGCCGAGAAGGGCGGCCACGAGTACTTCATGCTCAAGGAGATCGAGGAGCAGCCGGAGGCGCTCGCGAACACGCTGCGCGGCCACTTCGCGAACGGCCGGATCGTCCTCGACGAGCAGCGTCTGTCCGACCAGGACCTGCGTGACGTCGACAAGGTCTTCGTCGTCGCCTGCGGCTCCGCCTACCACTCCGGTCTCGTCGCGAAGTACGCGATCGAGCACTGGACCCGCCTGCCCGTCGAGGTCGAGCTCGCCTCCGAGTTCCGCTACCGCGACCCGGTCCTCGACCGCGACACGCTCGTCGTCGCCGTGTCGCAGTCCGGCGAGACCGCGGACACGCTGGAGGCCGTGCGCCACGCCCGTGCGCAGAAGGCCCGCGTCCTGGCCGTCTGCAACACCAACGGCGCGCAGATCCCGCGCGAGTCCGACGCCGTGCTCTACACGCACGCCGGCCCGGAGATCGGTGTCGCGTCGACGAAGGCGTTCCTCGCCCAGATCGCCGCGAACTACCTGGTGGGCCTGGCCCTGGCGCAGGCCCGCGGCACGAAGTACCCGGACGAGGTCGCCCGCGAGTTCCACGAGCTGGAGGCCATGCCCGAGGCCGTGCGGCGCGTGCTCGGCACCATCGACCAGGTCAAGGCGCTGGGCCGCGAGCTCGCCGACGCGAAGGCGGTGCTGTTCCTCGGCCGCCACGTCGGCTACCCGGTGGCTCTCGAAGGCGCTCTGAAGCTCAAGGAGCTCGCCTACATGCACGCCGAGGGCTTCGCGGCGGGCGAGCTCAAGCACGGCCCGATCGCGCTGATCGAGGAGAACCTCCCGGTCGTCGTGGTCATGCCGTCGCCGAAGGGCCGTGCCGTCCTGCACTCGAAGCTGGTGTCGAACATCAGCGAGATCCAGGCCCGCGGTGCCCGCACGATCGTGATCGCCGAGGAGGGCGACGAGACCGTGCGCCCGTTCGCGGACCACCTGATCGAGATCCCGGCGGTCCCGACGCTGCTGCAGCCGCTCATCTCGACGATCCCGCTGCAGGTGCTCGCCGCCGAGATCGCGACCGCCCGCGGTTACGACGTGGACAAGCCTCGCAACCTCGCGAAGTCCGTTACCGTCGAATGAGTTGACCCCGGAGGGCAAAGGGGAGTCGTGAGGGGCGTCTGGCACACCGAACGCGTCAAGTCCGCTGAAGAGGAGCTCATGGCGGTCGTCCCGCCGGGCTCGTTGATGCGCAAGGCCGCGTTCGGTGTGGCCACCCACGCCCTGCGGCTCCTGCGGGGCCGTCGCCGCGTGACGTTGCTCGTAGGTGCGGGCAACAACGGCGGCGACGCCCTCTGGGCCGGCTACTTCCTGCGCCGCCGCGGGGTCGCGGTGTCCGCGGTGCTGCTGAACCCGGACAAGGCGCACGCCGAGGGACTGGCCGCGTTCCGCCGCGCCGGTGGGCGGATCGTCTCGTCCGTCGGCACCCCGGACCTGGTCGTCGACGGCATCGTCGGCCTGTCCGCACGGGGTCCGCTGCGCCCGGACGCCGCCGCGCTCGTCGAGACCGTGACGGCTCCGGTCCTCGCCGTGGACCTGCCGTCCGGCATCGACCCGGACACCGGTGAGATCTCCGGCCCGCACGTGCGGGCGCATACCACCGTCACGTTCGGCTGCCTGAAGCCCGTGCACGCGCTGGCGGACTGCGGCGAGGTGCACCTGGTCGACATCGGCCTGCGCCCGCGGGACCCCGACTTCGTGCTGCTGGACCGCGCGGACGTCGACTGGCCGCTGCCGGGCCCGTCCGACGACAAGTACACCCAGGGCGTCACGGGTGTCGCCGCCGGCAGCTCCACCTACCCCGGCGCCGCGGTGCTCTCCACCGGCGCCGCGGTGCTCGCGACGTCGGGCATGGTCCGCTACGCCGGTCCCGCCGCCGACGCGATCCGCGCCCGCTGGCCGGAGGCCGTCTGCACGGGTTCGATCACCGACGCCGGCCGGGTGCAGGCCTGGGTCGTCGGCCCCGGCATGGGCACCGGCAGCTCGTCGGCCGAGGTCCTGAAGTTCGTGCTGGACGCCAACGTCCCGGTGGTCGCCGACGCGGACGCCATCACGTTGCTCGCCTCGAACCCCGCGCTGTGGGACGCCCGCGACCCGGACTCGGCGCTGGTGCTGACCCCGCACGACCGCGAGTTCGAACGCCTGGCGGGCCCGGTCGGCGCCGACCGCGTCGCGGCGGCCAGGAAGGCGGCGCAGCGGTTCGACGCCGTGGTGCTGCTCAAGGGCCACCGGACCGTGGTGGCCGCGCCGGACGGACGGGCGCTGGTCAACTCGGCGACCTCGTCCTGGCCCGCGACGGCCGGGTCGGGCGACGTGCTGTCGGGGATCATCGGCGCGCTGCTGGCGAGCGGTCTCGACCCGTTCCTGGCGGCCGGGTACGCCGCGCACGCGCACGTCCTGGCGGCGGAACTGGCCGCGGACGGGGCTCCGGTTCCCGCGTCGGGGCTGATGGGCGGCATCCCGGACGCGATCCGCGCCATCGCAGCTCGCTAGACGACGGAGAAGCCCGCGGTCAGGCCGCGCCTGCCGGTCAGCGCGAGCAGAACGGCCGGACCGTCGCCGGTGACGGCCGCCAGCCGGGCGGCGAGCGCGGCGGACTCGGCGAGCGCGTCGACGGGCGGGGCGAACTCCAGCCCGGTCGCGGCCTCGACGTCGAAGCCGTGCACGACCAGCTCGAACGTCCTCGTGGGCAGCCAGCGATCGAGCCGCATGCCCCCGGCCGCCGTGGTGACCAGCGCGTCCGCGGCGGTGGCGGAGACGGCGGCGACGGCCTGGCCGGCGAGCTGCCGCACCGGAACGGCCGGCCGCTCGCCCAGGCGTGCGCCCCAGTCCCGTGCGTCGGTGGTGGAAAGGGCCACGACGGTCTGGACGAACGCGGGGTCGACGGTCTTCGCCAGCGCGTAGTAGGCCTCCGGCGTGGCGACGTCCTCGGTGGTGGCCGGCTGCTCCAGTGCCGCGACGACACCCGCCAGCCCGGCGGAGACGGCGTGGCCGACCAGCTCGCGCACCGTCCACTCGCCGAGCCCCGGTCCGGCGAGGGCGTCGGCGGGCACGGCGTCCAGCAGATCGGCGAAGGCGTGCGCGGCGGCGGTGAAGGTGTCGGCCATGCCACCAGCCTGGCGAAGCGGCGGCGGACGCGGCGCGTGCTTCGCGCTGGGCGAAAGCCCGCGTGTGCGAGTTGCGCCATAGTCCCTGTTCGCGGCTGCTGTGGAACGATGAACAGGTTATGGCCCGTTCAGAAGTTGTCGTCGACCTAGGCGCGCTGCGGCACAACGTCGCCCTGCTCGCCGGTCTCGCCCCTGCCGCCGCCACGATGGCCGTCGTCAAGGCGGACGGCTACGGCCACGGCGCGGTCGAGGTCGCGCGGGCCGCGCTCGAAGCGGGCGCGACGTGGCTCGGTTCGTGCTCGACGCAGGAGGCCCTGAACCTCCGCCGGGCCGGCATCCGGGCACCGGTCCTCGCGTGGCTCGACGCGCCGGACGAGGACCTCGCCGCCGGCATCGCCGCGGACGTCGACATGTCCGTCTCCTCGCTGTCGGACCTGCGCCGGGTCGAGGCGGCCGCCGAGGAGGCCGACGCGCGGCCGCGGCTGCACCTCAAGATCGACACCGGCCTGAGCCGCAACGGGTGCCAGCCGCACGACTGGCCGGAGCTGGTCGAGGCCGCGCGCAAGCACGAGGTCGTCGCCGTCTGGTCGCACCTCGCGTCCGCCGACGTGATCGGCGACCCGTCCATCGACCTGCAGGCCAAGCGGTTCGACGACGCCTACGAGGTCGCCAGGGCCGCCGGGCTGGACCCGTTGCGGCACATCGCGAACTCCGCGGCCCTGCTGACCAGGCCCGACCTGCACTTCGACCTGGTGCGGCCCGGCATCGCGGTCTACGGGCTCAACCCCGTGCCGACGGACCACGACCTGCGGCCCGTCATGAGCTTCCGGTCGCGCGTGGCCCTCACGAAACGTATCCCCGCAGGTGAGTCCGTCTCCTACGGGATGACATGGACCGCTCAGGAGGACACGACGCTGGCGCTGGTCCCGGCCGGATATGCGGACGGTGTCCCGAGGGCGCTCTCCGGCCGGATGGAGGTGCTCCTGGACGGGAGGCGCCGCCCGGTGGTCGGCCGTGTCTGCATGGACCAGATCGTCGTGAGCTGCGGGGACGACGAGATCGCGGAGGGTGCCGAGGTCGTCCTGTTCGGCGACGGGAGCCGGGGGGAGCCGACGGCGACGGAGTGGGCGGAGCTGACCGGGACGATCGACTACGAGATCGTCTGCGGGATGTACCGGCCGCGGGTGCGGAGGGTCTACACGTGAAACCGGTGTGGAAGGTCGTCGGGTGGGTCGGTGGCGCGGTCGGTGCCGTCGTCGCCGGTGCCGCCGTCGCGCAGACCGCGAAGGTGTCGCACGAGCGCAAGACCGCGTCCGACAGCCTCGCCGACGAACCGCTCGGGCAGCTGCGGCCCGACCGCGAGTCGACGGTGGCCGCGGAGGACGGCGTGCCGATCTCCGTCGAGGAGGTCGACCCCGCCGACGGCGGCGACGCCGACCTCACGGTCGTGCTGGTGCACGGGTTCGCGCTGGACCGCCGCTGCTGGCACTTCCAGCGCCGCGACCTCGCCGAGCTCATCGACCCGCGCGTCCACCAGGTGCTCTACGACCAGCGCAGCCACGGCCGGTCCGGGCGGTCCTCACCGGAGAACAGCACGATCGACCAGCTCGCGCTCGACCTCGACTCGGTGATCCGGTCGATCGTCCCCGAGGGGCCCCTCGTGCTCGTCGGCCACTCCATGGGCGGCATGACGATCATGGCGCTGGCCGAGAAGCAGCCGGAGCTGTTCGAGGAACGGGTGCGCGGCGTCGCGTTGATCGGCACGGCCGCCGGTGCCGTCGGTGGCGCGGGACTGCCGAAGTCCGTGCTGTCGCGGTACAACCCCGTGACGCTCGGCGTCGGCCGGCTCGCGGGCGTGCAGCCCGGTCTCGTCGAGTGGGTCCGCAGGAGCGCGAAGAGCCTGACGTGGAGCGGGATCCGCCTGGGGGCGTTCGGCGACCGCAAGGTGGCGCCGTCCCTCGTGGACCTGATGGAGCAGATGATCAACGGGACGTCGGTGAAGGTGCTCACCGAGTTCCTGGAGACCCTCGGCACGCACGACCGCTACAAGGCGCTGGCCGGTCTGCGGCACTGCGAGGTGCTGATCCTCAGCGGCGACGCGGACAAGCTCACGCCGTTCTCGCACGCCGAGCGGATGGCCGAGGAGATGCCCCACGCCACGCTCGTCAGGGCCCCCGGTGCCGGGCACATGGTGATGATGGAGCAGGCTGACCTCGTCAACGACCACCTGGTCGCGCTCGTCGAACGCTGCGCGGCCGATCGCGGAGAGAGTCGGAAGAAGTGGTGGCGGCGAGCGTGAAGACCGTCGAACTGCCCCTGGTGGAGGACACCGAGGAGTTCGGACGCAAGCTGGGTGAGATCGTGCGGGCGGGCGACCTGTTGCTGCTCGCGGGCCCACTGGGCGCGGGCAAGACGGCGTTCGTGCGCGGTCTCGCGCGCGGCCTCGGGGTGAGCGGCCGGGTGTCGTCGCCGACGTTCGTCGTCGCGCGCGTCCACGAGCCCGCCGAGGACGGCCGCGGCGTGCGGCTGGTGCACGTCGACGCGTACCGGCTCGGGGGTCACCTCGACGAGCTGGACGACCTCGACCTCGACACCGACCTGGTCGACGCGGTCGTCGCCGTCGAGTGGGGCGAGGGCGTCGCGGAACGCCTCAACTCCGACCACCTGCTGATCCGCCTCGAGCGCGGAACCGACGACGTTCGCACGGCGCAGCTCATCCCGCACGGCGAATGGGCCGCTCGTACCCTGCCGGTGTGACGTCCGCCAGCTCATGAGGTGAAGTCCATAAAGGACGAACCGGGGTGGGCCGATGACGTCTTCATGATCAAGAAGACGCTCTTCGCGACCGCTGTCATCGGTGGCGCCCTGCTCGCCGCGGCGGTTCCGGCTTCCGCCGGTGAGCACGACCACCGCGACGGCATCAGCGTCGCCGACAACCTGTGCGCCGCTCCGTGGCAGTGGAACGGCCCGCTCTCGCTGCTGCACGAGGACCACGCCCCCGGCTACGCCGCGTGCAACGACAACCACGCCGACGGCGGCTCCGACATCAGCGTGCTCAACAACGCCTGTGTCGCGCCGTGGCAGTGGAACGGCCCGCTGGAGATCTTCACGGTGGACCACTCGCCGACCTACGTGGCCTGCAACGGCAACAGTTGATCTCTGTCCCGCCTTCGGCGGGACGGCGAGTTCGCCGGGAAGCCGGTCGTCCGGCCGACTCGCTCACGCCGAAATGGGCTTCGCCGATTTCGGCGTGAGCGGGTGACCGGACGACCGGCGCGAACTCGCGATGCTCGGGCTTGGCTATGAGTTCCACGCGAACTCACGGCTTTTGAGATCGAACGAAACGGGCGACACCTTCGGGTGCCGCCCGTTTCGCTTCACACGATCGCCAGTTGGCGTTTTCTCGCCT
>NZ_DASVFL010000059.1:0-2028 GCF_036380075.1 Lentzea sp.
CTTCATGAAGTCCCCGCCCGAGCAGTACTCGGACGCCGAGGCCCACGCGGCCGTCGAGGCGTTCATCCGCGGCGAGGCGTGACGTGGTGGGGGCCGTGTCACCGCGGCCCCCACTTCATCGGTCGCGCTGGGCGCAGAGCACGCACGCGTCCCAGTCGAACGGAACTGTCGCGGGAGCAGGCTTGTCCAGGTGCCTTCCGATCACCAGCCCGACGACGCGCGTGGCTCCGGCTCTCTTCAAAGCCACTGCGGAGGACTGGAGGCTCGCGCCGGACGTCCAGGTGTCGTCGACGAGCAGAACACCCCGACCTCCCGTGCTGACCTCGTAGCAGTCAGGTCGCATCTTCCGGTCGTTCCCGCACCGGGTGATGAGTGCGCTGGTGAACCGGGTGCGTGTCTGCCCGATGCGCCTGCCGAGCACGTCCACGAGCGGTGACGTCCGACTCCGCGAACTCGGCACGGTCGTCACCAGGTCGAAATCGCCCCAGCAGCGCTCGTGACCCGCCAGGAAGGCGGCGAGGACACAGGCGAGTTCGTTGGTGAGCTGCCGCTTCACATCGTCGGACCTGTTGTTCTTGTACTGGAAGAGGGTGTGCGCCAGCTGCCGATCCTTCTCCGCGAACGAGATCGGCACGACCTCGTCGGCGAGTTCGCTCCCGTGAGCCGCGAAGTGCTGCTGGCACTGCCAGCACCGCTCGTATCCCTCTGTCGGGCGCCGACAGGTCACGCACACGTTCTCGCCGCGGGCGGACGGGGTAACGAGGACGTTGCGGTAGCTGTCGAGAATACGGCTGAACGGACTCACGTCAGATGTCGATCAGATCCGGAACTCCGGCGCGCAGCTCGTCCAGCACGCGCAGCAGGTGGTCGGGGCCTTCCAGCACTGTCGTGTTCGGACGTGTCGCCATCTCGCGCCCCCACGTCGTGTCCGACGCGACCTCCGGCAGCAGGAAGACGTGCCTGCCGTGTTCGAGTGCGAGCCTGGCCTGGATGCGGGTGCCGCTGTGCTCGCCCGCCTCCACCACCACCGTCGCGGTGCTGCAGCCGCTCATCACGGCGTTGCGCATCGGGAAGTGGTGCTTGGCCGGGCCGGCGTCCGGCCAGAACTGGGACAGCACCGCACCGGTCCTGGCGATCTCCTGCTGCAGGTCCGCGTTCTCCGCCGGATAGCAGCGACGCAGACCCGTGCCCACCACCGAGACCGTTCGTCCTCCGGCGTCGACAACGGCTCGATGTGCCGCCGTGTCGATGCCCGCGGCGAGACCGCTGTAGACCGTGATGTCGTGCTTGGTCAGCGTTGTCGCGATCTCGCGGGTGATGTGGAGACCTCGTGCGCTCGCATGCCTGCTGCCGACGACGGCGACGCCGTGCTGGTCCTCCGGTACGAGAAAGCCCCTGCAGGTCAGGAAAGGCGGCCGCTGGTGCACCATCAGCAGCTGGGCCGGGTACTGCTCGTCGAGAACGGTGACGAGGTGGATGCCCTCGCCTTCCCAGGACTCGATCTCCTTCTCGACCAGTTCCAGCCGTCCGGCCAGGTCGGGGTCGACGTGGTCCAGCGTGAGCTGGTCCGGGACGAGCAGCGACTCCAGAACGGACAGGGCAGATCCGGCGGCCTCCACGGCGTCCGTGACATCGGCCCAGCCGCGCTCGCTGTCGCGGAGTGCGAGCAGGAACGCCGCCTGTTCACGCCGGTTCACCACGGTGACATCCTATCGAACACAGGTTCGACACGCTGGGTCGAATCGCCTGGAAGTGGGCGAGTCTAATGGGGCGAACGGTGGGGGCCGCTAGGTTCGGCCGGTGCGCACCCTGCTCGTCGCCCTCCCGGGCCTCGTCCTCGCCGGCATCGGCCTGACCCACCCCCACCACCTGGACGCGTCCACGGCCCAGTGGTGGCAGAACATGCACATCATCCTGGCGCTGGTCTTCCCGCTGCTGGCGGCCGCGCAGTGGGTGCTGCTCGACGACAGCCCGAAGTACGTCCGCTACCCGGCCCGTGCGGCCGCCTTCGGCTACGCCGTCTTCTAC
>NZ_DASVFL010000060.1:0-56906 GCF_036380075.1 Lentzea sp.
GGTCTCGACGAACTGGTCGACCGGCACCGCACCCGGCTCGTCGGACTGTGGAAGGACTGCCCCTGGCCGCTGTACACCACCTGCTGGTTCGGCGTGGTCGAGAGACCTTCGCTCGCCTCGCGCACCGACCTGGACGCGAGACTGACCGACCAGCTGGCGTCCGAGCTGACGTCGCTGCCGACACCGTGGGACCTGCCGGGAACGCCCGTACCCGTCACGCCGGACAACGCCCTGCGCCTCGGGGCGAGATCAGCGTGCTAGCAGAAGACCGACAGCCGCCGCCCCCACGCCCAGCGCCACGCTGACCACGACGTTCAGCAGCGCCGAGCGGTACTTCTCGCCCTCCAGCAGCTCGACCGTCTGGTAGCTGAACGTCGAGTAAGTCGTGAGCCCACCACAAAAACCGATCCCCAGCAGCGGCATCCACGACGTCCCCACGATGAACCCGATGAGGAAGCACCCCAGGACGTTCACCGCCAACGTCCCGAACGGGAAGTCCGAGGACACCCGCGCCGACACGAACCGGTCCAGCAGGTACCGGCACGGCGCCCCCAGGGCAGCTCCGAGGAACACCACCAGCGCGGTCACCGGGTCACCCGCAACCCCAGAAACGCCGCAGCCACAGCACAAACCGGTGTGGCCAGCAGCGCCCAGGACCACGAAGCGGCGTAGGACGAGAACGTCGTGAAGCCGCCCAGCACTCCGACCCCGAAGAACGCCCGGACCAACGGCCTGGGCACCAGCCCCATCAACACGCCGATCAGGAACGACCCCAGCACGTTGATCAGGAACAGGCCCCAGGCCCCGGGCACCAGAAGAGACAGCCCGTACCGCGCCACCCCGCCGAGCCCGCCCCCCAGGGACACCAGCGACACGAACGCCACCGAGTCAGGCTGACGGTTCGGCAAGGTGCTCCACCAGGTGGTCCAGGGCCTTCAACGCGCGCACGACGTCCTCGCGTTCCGACGCCTCCAGCTTGCCCAGGGCGGCGCCGATCCGCTTCTCGTGTTCGCGCTGCCACACGAGCAGCTGTTCGTGTCCACGGGGTGAGACGGATAGCCGGGCTACCCGTCTGTCCTTGGGGTCTCCACCCCTCACCACGAGGCCCGAGTCGATCAGTTGGGACACCAGTCCGGACACGGTGTTGGGGGCCAGCCGCAGGACGCCGGCGAGGTCGCCCACCTTCATCGGCGGGCGTTCCGCGAGGGTCTGCAGCAGCTCTACCTGCGCCATCGGCAGGGATTCCCACGGCCAGTCCGCACGGATGCTCGTCCGCAGCGCCCGGCGCAGGCGAGTCACGACGTCGGTGAGCGTGCGGGCTTCGTCTGACATGCAGAAATCTTACTGAACCGGCATCAACAGCTCTGGGTCAGACATGTTGCTGGAGCACCGAAACCGAGCGGCACTCACTTCCCAATGGGCAGGATCGCCACTCAGGCACTCGTCACCCTTTCCAGTGATTGCGTCTGCCGCGCGCTTGCGGAGCCTCAGTAGCGTGGGCGCATGGCTGAACAGGTGAGCTGGGTTCCGGAAGGCGTCGACACGGGCAAGCCGAGCGCCGCGCGCCTGTACGACTACCTGCTCGGCGGCGGGCACAACTTCGCGGCGGACAGGGCGCTCGCGGAGAAGTTCCTGGAGGCCCAGCCCCACGCCCGCACGGTCGCGCGGCTGAACAGGGCGTTCCTGCGCCGGGCCGTGCTGTTCATGATGGACAACGGCATCCGCCAGTTCCTCGACCTCGGCTCCGGCATCCCGACGGTCGGCAACGTGCACGAGATCGCGCGGAAGGCGGACCCGTCGGCCCGGGTCGTCTACGTGGACTTCGAGGAGGTCGCGGTCGCGCACAGCCAGCTCATCCTGGAGGGCGACCCGCTCGCCGCGATCGTCCAGGAGGACATGACCCGGCCCGGCGTCGTGCTCGAAGCGGTGCGCGCCACCGGACTGCTCGACTTCACCCGTCCGGTCGGGGTGCTGACGGTGGGTGTCTTCCACTTCGTGCCGGACGAGGCGGACCCCGCGTCGATCGTCGCCGCCTACCGCGACGCCGTGCCCGACGGCAGCTACCTGGCGTTCTCCCAGTTCACCCACGACCTGCGGCCCGAGGAGATGGCCGGTGTGGTCGAGGTGATGAAGAAGAGCCAGAACCCGGTCCACCCGCGCACCAAGTCCGAGGTCGAGAATCTCTTCGACGGGTTCGAGCTGGTGGAGCCCGGTGTGGTGCCGTCGCCGCTGTGGCGGCCGGAGGGCACGAACACCGACGACCCCGACAAGGCGGCGATCTACGCGGCAGTAGGCCGTAAGGGCTAGCACGGCGCGGTGATGTTGGCCCGGGAGGCGCAGGATCCGTACGCTCTGTCACAGGATGGAACTTCCGGAGATCGCCGCCCGCTGGATGCACGCGTTGACCTCGACCGCGTACATCCCGCTGTCCCACGCCGAAATCGAGCGCGCTCTGCTCGACTCGCTGGCCGAGCTCCCGGACTCGCCTGAATCCGTCGCCACTCGACTGGTGTCACTCCACGCAACCGGTCCCGACTCGTTGCGCGTCACCATCGAGGTGCTCTCCCCCACCTTCGAGCTGCCGCTGCTCGCGCGGTTGAGCTCCGCGTACGCGCAGGCCATGCGGATGGACGCGTTCGACCAGCAGGAGCAGGTCAAGGTCGCCATCGTGCGGGCCAAGCAACGGGTCGAACGCACGCTCAAGGTCAGCCAGGCGCGCTTCCGGGAGGTGTTCGACTCCGCCGCGCTCGGCATCGCGATCACGGACCTCACCGGCCGGTGCGTCGAGGCCAACGACGCGCTCGCCGAGATCGTCGGGCTGGCGTCCGGCGCGGACATGCACGAACGCGACCTGCGCGACTTCTACCACCCCGACGACCTGCTCACGCTGGGCGCCTCGTACCGGCAGGTGAGCGAGGGCCGCCTCGACCGGTTCCGCGACCAGCGCGAGCTGATCCGCGCCGACGGCGAACCGGTGTGGGTGCACCTCGTCGTGTCGGTGCTGCGCGACGCGGACGGCGAACCGACGCACCACGTGACGATGGTCGAGGACATCAGCGAGCTGCACCTGTTGCAGCGCAGCCTCGACCACCAGCTGCTGCACGACTCCCTCACCGGCCTGTCGAACCGCCAGCACTTCCTGTCCCAGGTCGAACGGCAGCTCGACGGCGAGCCGATCACGCTGTACCACCTGGGCCTCGACGCGTTCTCCGTCGTCAACAACGGCCTGGGCCACGACACGGGCGACAAGCTGCTCAAGATCGTCGCGAACCGCCTCGGCAAGCTCGCCGACGACAGGCGGGCCGTGGTGGCGCGGATCGGCGGCGACGAGTTCGGGCTCCTGACGACCGGCGACAACGTCACCGCGACCGTCGAGGAGATCCAGGAGGTGCTCGGCGAACCGACCTTCGTCGACGACCACGGCATCGCGCTGTCGGCCAGCATCGGCGTCGTCGACCGGCCGCCCGCGTTCGCCACGGCCGCCGAGCTGATGCGGTGCGCCAACGCCGCCCTGCGCCAAGCGAAGGCGCGGGGCAAGCGGCAGTGGGCGTTGCACGACCCGCACGACGACGCCCGCCGCCGCGGCAAGTACGCGCTGGCCGCGTCGATGCCGGGCGCGTGGGAGCACGGCGAGGTCGAGATCGTCTACGCGCCGGTGCACGACCTGGAGACCCACGAGGTGCTCGGCGCCGTCGCCCGCCTGCACTGGGACGACCTGAGCCACAACGACACGATGGCCCTCGCCGACTCGACGGGCCTGTCGCTGCCCATCGGCCGCTGGCTGCTGCGGGAGGCGTGCGCGCAGGCCGCCAGATGGGTGGAACGGTTCGGTGACGGGGCGCCCACGCTGCACATCGCGTTGGGCGCCTTGCAGTCCAGGAACGAGGACCTGGTCGCCGACGTCAAACGAGCGCTCGACGAGACGGGCCTGCCGCCAGAACGGCTCCGCATCGCCCTGGACATCTCCTCCGTGCTCGCCGGCGACGACAACGCGCTGGTGCTGCACGACAGCGGCATCGTCACGGCCTTGGACGGCTTCCGCGGCGGCCACGACGAACTGGCCGTGCTGACGGAGGTGCCGGTCCGCACGGTGATCACCCGCGCACCCGCCCCGAGCCAGGACTCCCCGCTGCACCAGGCGATGCGCGGCCTCATCGCGACCGTGCACGGCTTCGGCGTGCGGTTCGCCGCCGACGAGGTGCACACGACGTCCGAGGCCGACGACTGGCGCGCCGCCGGAGCGGACGGCGTCATCGGGCTGCTTCCCGCCCTCACCGCCGACGAGGTGACGGAGCTGCTGGCTAGAGCTGCTTCACCGCCGCCAGCAGCTTCGTGAGCGAGTCCTTCGCGTCGCCGAACAGCAACGTCGTCTTCGGGTTGTAGAGCAGCTCGTTGTCCACGCCCGCGAACCCCGGCCGCATCGACCGCTTCATGAACACCACGGACTTCGCGCGGTCCACGTCGAAGATCGGCATGCCGTAGATCGGGCTCGCCGGCTCGTCGCGCGCGCCGGGGTTCACCACGTCGTTCGCCCCGACCACCACCGCCACGTCGACCGACGTGATACCGGGGTTGACGTCGTCGAGCTCCTTGAGCTGCTCGTACGGCACGTCCGCCTCCGCCAGCAACACGTTCATGTGCCCCGGCATCCGCCCCGCGACGGGGTGGATGCCGTACGACACGGCGACTCCACGCCGTTCGAGCTGCGACACGAGCTCCCGCACCGCGTGCTGCGCCTGCGCGACTGCCAACCCGTAACCGGGCACCACGACGACGTTGTTCGCGTACCCCAACAGGATCGCGACGTCCTCGACCGTCCCCGACTTGACCGTGCGCTGCTCTTCCTGGTGTGCCGCGGCGGTTGTCGCCTTGAACGCGCCGAAGAGGATGTTCGTGAGCGACCGCCCCATCGCCTGCGCCATCAACCGGGTCAGGATCGTGCCGGACGCGCCGACGAGCGTGCCCGCGACGATCAGCAGCGTGTTCGCCAGCACGTACCCGGACGCCGCGACCGCGAGTCCGGTGAACGCGTTGAGCAACGAGATCGCGATCGGCACGTCCGCCCCGCCGACCGGCAGCACGAACAACGCGCCGAGCGCGAGCCCGACCACCGCCAGCAGCCACAGCAGGAACCCGTTCGGCACGATCATCGTCAACGCGCACAACGCGACCGACGAGACCGCGGCGGCGATCGCGAGCTGCTGCCCGGCCGGCAGCAGCACCGGCCGCGTCGTCATCAGCTCCTGGAGCTTGAGGAACGTGACCACCGAGCCGGAGAAGCTCACCGACCCGATCAGCACCGTCAGCACGGTCGCGAGCCGGAACAGCACCGTGGTCTCCGGCACCGCGAAGAACTCGGCCAGCGCGACCAGCGCCGCCGCGGCGCCGCCGACACCGTTGAACAGCGCGACCATCTGCGGGATGGCGGTCATCTTCACCGAGCGGGCGGCCGGAATGCCCACGACGACACCGAGTGCGACGGCGAGCAGGATCCACAGTCCGTTGTGGACGACGCCGTGGACGTAGGCGGTGACGACGGCGACCAGCATGCCGAACGCGCCGATGAAGTTGCCGTAGCGCGCGTACTTGGGCGAGCTCAGGCCTTTGAGCGCCAGGATGAAGCAGAGCGCGGCGACGAGGTACATCAGCTGGACGATCATTTCTTGAACATCTCCAGCATCCGGTCGGTCACCACGAACCCGCCCACGACGTTCACCGTCGCCAGGAACACCGCGAGCAACCCGAGCACCAGCTCCAACGTGCTCTCCGCCGAGCCGGTGATCAGGATCGCGCCCACCAGGATCACGCCGTGGATGGCATTCGCGCCGGACATCAGGGGCGTGTGCAGGATCGTGGACACCTTCGAGACCACCTCGAAGCCCACGAACACGGCCAGCACGAAGATCGTCAGCAGGTCGATCACGGCAACTCCTTGCGGATCTCACCGTCGTGGGTGAGGCAGCAGCCGTCGAGCACCTCGTCGTCGAGGTCCGGCCGCACGGCGCCGTCCACGAGCATCAGCTTGAGCAGGTTGACCACGTTGCGCGAGTACAGGCGGCTCGCGTGCACGGGCATCGACGACGGCAGGTTCTGCGCACCGTGCACGAGCACGTCGCCGACCCAGATCTCCTTGCCCGCCACGGATCCCGCGTAGTTGCCGCCGGACTCCGCGGCCAGGTCGACCAGGACGGAACCCGGTGCCATGGCCTTGAGCATGTCGGTCGTCACGAGCTCCGGGGCCTTGCGGCCGGGGATCGCCGCCGTGGTGATCACGACGTCGGACGCCGCCACGTGGTCGCCGATCAGTTCCCGCTGGCGTTCCAGGAACTCCTCGGACTGCACGGACGCGTAGACGCCGGACTGCGTCTCCAGGTCCAGCTCCAGGAACTTGGCGCCGAGGCTGCGGACCTCCTCGCCGGCGGCCTTTCGGACGTCGTAGGCCTCGACGACGGCGCCGAGACGACGGGCGGTCGCGATGGCCTGCAGGCCCGCCACGCCGGCTCCCAGCACGAGCACCTTGGCCGGGGGCACGGTGCCCGCGGCGGTGGTGAACATCGGCAGGAAGCGCGGGAGCCGTTCGGCGGCGACGAGGACGGCGCGGTAGCCGGCCACCAAAGCCTGTGACGACAACGCGTCCGCCGTCTGGGCGCGGGTCACGCGGGGCAGGAGGTCGAAGCTGAACGACGTCACGCGGCGTTCGCGGTAGACCTCCAGCAGCTCCCGTTCGGCGCCGGGCTGCAGGAAGCTGATGGTGACGGCACCGGGTTTCAGCCTGGCGGCCTGCTCCAGGCCCAGCGGCTGGACGGACACGACGACGTCGGACTCGGGTGCCGGGTCCTCGGGCGTCACGGTGGCACCGGCCGCCCGGTAGGCGGCGTCGAGGGCGTGGGCGTGGCGGCCGGCGCCCTCCTGGACGTGCACGGTCAGTCCGGCGTCGACCAGCGACGGCACCGTTTCCGGTACGCAGGCGACTCGGCGCTCGGCGGGCCGCGACTCTGCGGGTGTTCCCACTTTCACCGTACGCACGTTACGCGATCAAAGGTGACCTGGGCCACATCACAGTTGCCAGAGAACCGCACCGGCGAGCGTGAGACACCCGGCCAGCCCGACGGCGGGCACGAAGCGCTTGCCGAGCGTCCACGCGCTGGCGTTGGCGATCGCGTAGTAGAGCAGCACGCAGAACGAGCTGAACACGATCGCGCGCGTGACGTCGACGGTGAGCACCAACGCCACCGCGACGAGCCCGGTGCAGACCTCGGCGACGCGCAGGTCGGCCAGCGGCGCGGGCAACCGGCGGTCGCGCGCCATCGCCAGCGCGGTCCGCGACACCCCGAGCTGGAGCGAGAGCAACGACCCGAGCGCGGCCAGGCAGGCACCGACCCGGATCACGGGCGCCAGGGACGGCGAGACGTCCGCGAGGGTGGAGGAAGCGAGATCGGCACCCAGCGCGTTCAGGGACACCAGCGCGACGACCGCGTAGACGACGAGCGTGATCGCCAACGAGATGACCACGGCACGGGGGATCGTCCGTTGCGGTTCGCGGACCTCCTCTCCGAGAGTGGCAATGCGCGCGTAGCCGGCGAACGCGAAGAACAGCAGCGCGGCGGCGGGAAGGATTCCTGCGGGCAGGAACTCCGCCGGCTGCACGGCGTCGCGGGCGGTGACCGCGGTGGTGGCCAGCACGAGCAGCACGACGACCACGACCACGCGGGTGGCGAGCGCGGACTTCTGGACACCGGTCAGGTTCAGCACGGTCAGCACCGCGACCGCCGCCACGGCAACGGGTTTCGGCCATCCGGCGTACGTGCCGACGGTCAGCGCCATGGCCGCGCACGACGCCGTCTTGCCGAGCACGAACGCCCACCCGGCGAGGTCGCCCCAGACGCGGCCGAGGCGTTCGCGACCGTAGACGTACGTGCCGCCGGACTGCGGGTACCGGGCGGCGAGCCAGGCGCTCGACAACGCGTTGCAGCAGGCGATCACGCCCGCGATGACGAGGCTGACGAGCAATCCGGACCCGGCGGCCGCCGCGGCGGGGGCGAAGACCGCGAACACCCCGGCGCCGATCATCGAGCCGAGCCCGACGAAGACGGCGTCGGTCAGCGAAAGACTGCGGGTGAGCTGCACCCGGTCAGTGTGCCGCCAAAATCAATGCGGTACGGGACATCCGGTGGGCTGTGCCGCGGGGAAGAAGTTCGGCAGCAGTTCCTCCGTGTCGTAGTAGCGGTGGTACACCGGCGTGAGCCCGCCCGACACGGGAGGCACGATCCAGGACCAGTCCGCGGGGCAGGTGCGTCCGGCGGCCTCCTCCTTCTCGAGGTGGGTGAGGAACCTCTTCGACTCGGTGTGGTGGTCGGTGATCGTGACCCCGGCCTCGCCGAACGAGTGCAGGACGGCGCGGTTGAGCTCGATCAGAGCCCTGTCGCGCCACAACGTCGCCTCCGACGACATGTCCAGGCCCATCCGTCTGGCGATGTACGGCAGCAGGTCGTACCGGTCGTGGTCGGCGAGGTTGCGGGCGCCGATCTCGGTGCCCATGTACCAGCCGTTGAACGGCGCCGACGGGTAGTCGATCCCGCCGATGCGCAGCCGCATGTTGCTGATCGCGGGGACGGCGTGCCACTTCACGCCGAGCGCGCCCAGCCACGGCAGGTCCGGGTGCGATAGCGGCACCTCGAGGACGGCGTCGGCCGGGATCCTCAGGATCGCGGGCTCGTGCCCCTCGCAGGACACCAGGACCGGCAGGACGTCGAACGGGCCGCGGATGACGGGCGGCTCCCAGCCCCGCTTCAGCGCGAGCTCGGTCAGCGCGAGGTTGCGGCCGTCGCCGAGCACGCCTCCGTCGGCGCCCCGGTAGGCGGCGTAGCGGATGATCTGCTCGTTATGGATCACGGGGGCGTTCGTGCCCGGCTCCGCCGGGGCGAAGACCGTGATGACGGGGCGGATCTTGCCCTTGTTGGTGGCGACGCGGAGGTGTTCGATGCACTCCTTCGCCACCTCGGCGGGAGCGGACACCTCGCGCAGGTCGCGCACCTTCAGGCTCCGCCAGTAGAGGCGGCCGATGCACCTCGAGCTGTTGCGCCAGGCCACGCGGGCGCCGAAGGTCAGTTCGGCGGTCGTGTGGCGGTAGGTGCCGGTCGCGGCGATCTCCGCGTGCACCTCGGCCAGGCGGGCTTCGACGGGCCCGAGCTCGGGGTTCTCGGAATGGTGTAGCCGGATGAAGTCCTCTGCCTCGGCGATGTCGACGTCGCCGAGCTTCTCGACCTGCGCCGGGGGAAGCGCCGTGAGGGAACGGGGCAAAGCGTCAGTCGGGACGGGGGTCATGCCGGGCCACCGTAGTCGCGCTTCGGTGGAGCGGGAACCGCCTCTCGCGCTACTCCATCCGGATCATGCGGCCACGTCTGACACGCTCAGAAGTCCTTGATCCCTCAACCGGGTGACAAAGGGTGGGACAAAGAGTGATTTCGTACTGTTATCTCCTCGAAATCAAACCTTGATCGGTGATCTAGGTCACGGATGAATCTGCCCCGTTCGAGTGAACTAGGCGGGCAATTCCCACGTAGAGAATCGAGACATTCCCCGTACGGCCGCGGAAGAGGGCAACGCGCGGAGGACGAAGTTCCGCGCTGCCACGGCGATCGGCGACCGCAGCTCGATCCCGAACTTCCCCGCCATCCGCGACCCGCGCCACACGGCCTGGGTGCGCGGCCTCCTCAACGCGTCGTACCGCGCGAGGTCGCCGTTACAGGCGGCCAGCGTCACCGCGTCCTCCAGCGCCATGCACGCCCCCTGCCCGAGGTAGGGCGTCATCGCGTGCGCGGCATCGCCCAGCAACGCGACCCGTCCCGACACGAACGTCGGCAGCGGCGGCAGGGCGTGGATGTCGTGCCGGACCACGTCCGCGGTCGTGGACATCAACGAGGGCAACGGGTCGTGCCAGCCGGCGAACAGCTCCGCGGGGTCCAGGTCGGCCCCGGCGGGCGCCACTGCGGCGACGTACCAGCAGACCCGGCCGTCCCCCAGCGGCAGGACCCCCGCCTCGCCGCCGGGACCGAGTGTCTGCGAGATCGGCAGGTCGTACGGCCCCGGCGCCACCCCTCGCCACGCCGTGGCCCCCGCGTACACCGGTCCCGGCGCGTCGGGCAGCAGTTCCCCGCGCAGCCGGCTGCCGATGCCGTCCGCCGCCACCACGAGGTCCGCGTCCAGGTCCTCAACGCTCGTCACCTCGGCGTTGTTGAAGAGGATCTCCGGCGGTAACGCCCGCAGCAGCACACCGTGCAGATCGGCCCGGTGCATCGCGATGACCCTCTCCTGACCGACGTCGGGCAGGTGCACCAGCCAGCGCCCGTCGGAAGACCGCACCCCGCCCGACACCCGCGGCGTGCCGAGCCGCCTGACCTCGGCGTCGATGCCCATCCACTCCAGCGCGCGCATCGCGTTCGGCATCACGCCCACACCGGCGCCGATCTCGCCGAACGCGGCGGCGCGCTCGTGGACCTCGACCTCCCAGCCGACGCGCCGCAACGACACCGCCGCGGCCAGTCCGCCGATGCCGCCGCCCACCACGATCGCCTTCATCCTCTGCCTCCTCTACAGCTGTAGAGAATCTACACCTGTAGAGTCCGGTGGCGAAGGGAGACGACGGGCACATGCGCAAGGACGTGATCACCGACGCCGCGATCGCGTTGGTGGCCGAGCAGGGCATGCGCGGCCTGACCCACCGCGCGGTCGACCGCAGGGCCGGCCTGCCGGAGGGCTCCACCAGCGCGTACTTCCGCACCCGCAAGGCGTTGGTCGAGGGGTTCGTGGCACGCCTGGCCGAGCAGGAACGCCTCGACGTCGCACCGGATCCCGCCGACGTCGCGGGCAGCATCGCCAGGACGCTCGACGGCTGGCTCGTCGAACGGAACCGCACGCTCGCCCGGTACGCGGCGATGCTGGAGGCGACGCACCACCCGGAGCTCAGGTCGATCCTGGAGCACTCGCCGCGCGCGCAGGCCACTGCACTCGCGACGATGCTGGGCCACGCCGATCCCGAACGGGCGGGCGCGCACTTCACGGCGTTCCTGGAGGGCCTGCTCTTCTACCGGCTCGTCGGCGCCGGGAGCGCGCTCGGACCGGCGCCGGGCACGCCGGAAAGCGTCGCCGACCTGCGGATCGCGGTCGAAAAGGCGTTGCGGCCGTAGGTACGTTGGGTCTCATGGGATTCGGGTACGGGGTCTTCTACCTCTGATCTCGGACGTGTGCCACCGCGCAACACGTCCTGATTTCGCGTACCCAGAAGAGGATCCCCGTGCGTTCGCATGTCCACCTGACGACCCAAGACCTCACCAAGGGCTATGAGACCGGCCCCGTCGTCGACGGTGTCTCGCTGACTGTCTCCGCAGGTCACCGGCTCGGCATCATCGGCGAGAACGGCCGCGGCAAGACCACCCTCCTCCGCCTGCTCGCCGAGGACCTGGCGCCGGACCAGGGAACTGTCTCGCGGCACGGATCGTTGAGCCTCGTACGACAGGAAATGCCGTTCCAGGACGGCGAAACGGTGGGGGACCTGCTGTCCGAGGCACTGCGCGAGAGCCGCTCCGCACTGTCCGAACTGGACAGTGCCGCCGAGCCGTTCGACGAGCTGCGGTACGGGAAGGCGCTGGCCCACGCCGAGGCCATCGAGGCGTGGGACGCCGACCGCCGCGCCGAGATCGCGCTGGAGGCGCTCGACGCCGGCCACGACAGGTCGTTGCCGCTGCGGCACCTCAGCGTCGGGCAGCGCTACCGGGTCCGGCTCGCGTGCCTGCTCGCCGAACGCGCCGACGTCCTGCTGCTCGACGAACCCACGAACCACCTCGACGCGGACGCGCTGGCGTTCCTGACCGAACGCCTGCGGGAGCACCACGGCGTCGTGGTGCTCGTGAGCCACGACCGCACGTTGCTCGACGACGTCTGCACCCAGCTGCTCGACCTCGACCCGGCGCCGGACGGCGCGGTGCACCTGCACGGCGGCGGCTACCGGGCGTTCAAGGAGGCCAAGCACGCCGAACGGCAGCGGTGGGAGCAGCGCTTCGCGCAGGAGGAGGCCGAGCACGACGAGCTGGCGGAGAAGGTCGACCGGGCCCGGTCCCGCCTGCGGGACGGCTGGCGTCCGCCGAAGGGCGCGGCCAGGCACAAGCGGACCACGCGCGCGGCGAACGGGATGCGCACCGTCGCCCGCCGGTTGGAGGAGCTCGACGACCAGCGCGTCGCCGCTCCCCCGCCCCCGCTGCGCTTCACCCCGCCGGAGCTGGAGGCGAGCGGCGACCTGCTGCACGCCACCCCGCTCGAGGTGCCGGGCCGGCTGAGCCTCACCGAGCCGATCTCGCTCGGCGCGGGCGACAAGGTGCTGGTCACCGGACCCAACGGCGCGGGCAAGTCGACGTTGCTGACCGTCCTGGCCGGTCGCCTGACGCCCGCGACCGGGACGGTCCACCGCACCGGCCGGGTGGCGCTGCTCGCCCAGGAACCCGCGTTCGAGGACGAGGACACCACCGCCGCCCGGCTCTGCCCACGGGCGGAGGAGCTCGGCCTGCTGGCGGGGAAGGACCTCACGCGGCCCGTCTCGCGGCTGTCCACCGGTCAGCGCAGGAGGCTGGAGCTGGCGATCCTGCTGAGCACCGGTCCGCACGTCCTGCTGCTCGACGAACCGACCAACCACCTGTCGATCGCGCTGGTCGACGAACTGACGGAGGCGTTGCGGCGGACGAGGGCCGCCGTGGCCGTCGCGACCCACGACCGGCAGATGCGGACGGATTTCGACTCGTGGCGGCCGGTGGTCCTGAATTCGTCTTCACGAGTTCATGAATTTTCTGTAGCTTCAGAAGCAGGTCTTCTGCCGAGCACTGGGAGGTGTGCGAGATGACCGAAGTGATCTCCGAGAAGCTGCCCACCACGCGACCCACCCCGTTCGACCCGCCCACCGAGGTCGCCGAGATCCGCGAGCAGGCCCGCATCAGCAGGCTGCGGTTCTCCGACGGCCACCTCGGCTGGCTGGTCACGGGCCACCACCAGGTGCGCGAGGTCCTGGCGAGCCCGAAGTTCACCACCAACCCGAACAAGCACCACATGCTCGACCTGCGGTTCCAGGGCGAGATCCCGGAGGGCGGCCGGAAGGTCCAGCCGGGCATGTTCCTGAGCCAGGACCCGCCGGACCACACCCGGCTGCGCAGGATGCTGCAGGGCCAGTTCACGGTCCGGCGGATGAACCAGCTGTCCGACTGGATCGGCGAGATCGTCGACGACCAGCTCGCGCACCTGCGGTCGCTGGGCGGCAGGGCGGACCTCGTCAAGGAGTTCGCGCTTCCCGTGCCGTCACTGGTGATCTGCGCCATGCTGGGCGTCGCCTACGACGAGCGGCACAGGTTCCAGGAGGACACGGCGACGCTGCTGAGCCTGGAGTCGACGTTCCAGGAGGCCATGGACGCCCTGGCGCGCATCCAGGACTTCATGCGCGAGCTGATCGCCCGCAAGAAGGAGACGCCGAGCGACGACATGATCAGCGACCTGCTCGCCACCGGGGAACCGACGGACGAGGAAGCGTCGAACATGGCGCTGCTGCTCCTGCTCGCCGGGCACGAGACCACGGCGAACATGCTGGGCCTCGGCACGTTCACGCTGTTGCGGCACCCCGACCAGCTCAAGATCCTCAAGGACGAGCCCGAGGTGCTGGACAACGCCGTCGAGGAGCTGATGCGCTACCTGTCGATCATCCACTTCGGACCGGTGCGCACCGCGGCCGAGGACGTGGAGATCGACGGGCACCTCATCGAGGCCGGGGACACGGTGCTGATGCACGTGCCCGCGGCCAACCGCGACCCGGAGCGGTTCCCGGGCAACCCCGACGAGCTCGACCTGCGCAGGCCCGCCTCCGGCCACGTGGCGTTCGGTCACGGCATCCACCAGTGCCTGGGCCAGCAGCTCGCGCGGATCGAGATGCGGATCGGGTTCTCCAAGCTGTTCAGCGAGTTCCCGGACCTGCGGCTCGACGCCGATCCCGACGACGTGCCGCTGCGCACCGACATGGGGATCTACGGCGTGCACTCGTTGCCAGTAGCGTGGTCGTCATGAGGATTTCCGTTGACCAGGCGAAGTGTTGCGGTTCGGGAATGTGCGTTTTGACCGACCCGGACCTCTTCGACCAGAGCGAGGACGACGGCACGGTGGTGCTCCTGGTGGAGGAGCCCGACGCCGCGCACGAGGCGACCGCGAAGGAAGCGGCCGGTCTGTGCCCGGCGGGGGCCATCACCGTCAGCTGAGCCGTTGCCAGGAGCTGCCAGGCGACGAAAAGTGCCCTGTCGCCTGGCACCAACGGCTGTCGTGAGGTCGTACGCTCGTGCGCGTGAACACCGCGCCCGGCTGGTACCCCGACAACGCCGACCCGCGCTTCGTGCGGTGGTGGGACGGCACCCAGTGGACGCCGCACACCCAGCCGCGCCGGCAGCAGACCGACGCCCACCACCTGGAAGTGCAGATGGGCGGCACGGGTCAGGACCGCGTCGCGCAGCAGGTGCGGCGCGCCGGAATCCAGCAGCCCGTGGCCGGTGGCGGCGGCACGCTGTTCTCCGAGCCCGTCCTGGTGGTGAACCAGAAGGCGAAGCTCGTCGAGATGTCCAACTCCTACGTCATCTACGACCAGCACGCCCGCCACATCGGCACGGTCGAGCAGGTCGGCCAGTCCGGTGCCGCGAAGGCGTTGCGCGCCTTCACGAAGATGGACTCGATGCTCGACGTGCGGCTGGAGATCCGCGACGTCCAGGGCCACCCGGTGCTGCGCGTCACCCGGCCGGCGACGATCTGGAAGTCCAAGGTGCTGGTCGAACGCGGTGACGGCGCGCCGGTCGGCGAGATCGTCCAGGAGAACGTGTTCGGAAAGGTCCGGTTCGCCTACGTGTGCAACGGGATGCAGGTCGGCGGGATCTACGCGGAGAACTGGCGCGCGTGGAACTTCTCGTTGCGCGACCACACCGACACCGAGGTCGCGCGCATCACCAAGACGTGGCAGGGCATGGCGAAGGCGATGTTCTCGACCGCGGACAACTACGTCGTGCAGTTCCACCGGCCGGTGCAGGACCCGTTGCTGAGCATGGTCATCGCCTCCGGTGTCACGGTCGACACCGTGCTCAGCCAGGACCAGGGTTAGCCGCCAGGCGGAGCTCGTCGACCTCCGCCTGGAACCCCGCCGCCGTCAGGATCTCCTCCGCCTGCCGCCAGTGCTCGCGGGCCTCCTCGGCGCGTCCGGCGCGGTCCAGGGCGTCGCCGAGCACGCGCAACGACCGGCCGAGCTCCGGCGGCGAGTCCATCTCGCGCGACTGGTCCACCGCGAGCGACGCCAGCTCCAGCGCTTCCTCCGGCGTCCCGGCCAGCCCGGACCTCAGGCGCCACACCCAGATGCGGCCCTGCCGGTCGTCGTGCTCCTCGAAGAACTCCCACGCCTGCCGCAGCTGCTCCTCGGCGGGGACGACCTCGCCCGACCGGATCAGCGTGTCCGCGAGGAAGAGCCGGATGTTGGCCGCCATGTCCGGATCACCGAGCCTCTGCGCGGACGCGAGCGAGGTCCGCAGGAACTCCGCCGACGCCGCCAGGTCGCCGGTGAACTGGTGCAGCCGGCCCAGTTCCAGCGTCGCCATCAGCGCGCTCTGCTCGTCGCCCAGCCCGCTCGCGAGCCGCCGCGCCCGTTCCAGGTAGCCCGACGCCGCGGTCAGGCCGCCGGCCCGCCGTTCGATGGCGCCCAGCGAGCACAGCACCTCGATCTCGCCGTGCGGGTTGCCGGACGCGACGAACCGGGACATGGCCTCGCGGTGCGCCTCCCTGGCCTCGGCGGACCGGCCGCTCCACTCGTGCATCCAGCCCATGCCGCTCCAGCCGTAGGCCTCGCCCCACACGTTCCCGATGGCGGCGAAACCCTCCTGCGCCGCCTGGAAGTCCTCCGACGCCGCCACGTAGTCGTGCATCCGCACGCGCAGGATCCCGCGCTGCTGGAGGAGAACCGGTCTGCGGTCCGGCGGCGCGCACGACAGCCCGACGCGGTTGATCTGCTCCCAGTCGTCGAACCGGGCGCGCAGGTCGCAAAACGCCGCCGACCGGATCGCCAGCTCGGCGGCCTGCGCGTCCAGGCCCAGCGCGACCGCCTGGGTGACGAGGGCGTGGATGTTCTGCCACTCCGCGTCGAACCAGGCTGCGGCGTCGCCCAGGTCGAACGGGTCCAGTGCCCGGGGTTCGAGCCGGACCGCCTGGTGCGGCAGCTCCGCGTCCGCCCGCGTGGCGAGGTCCAGCCACTGCTCGAACAGCGCCTTCAGCGCGACGGCCGGGTCCTCGGACGCCGCCTCGCGGCCGAACGCGCGCAGCAGGTCGTGCAGCCGGTACCGCACCTGCCCCAGCGCGTCGCGGCCGGCGTAGTCGACCAGCCGGGCGTCGACCAGCGCCTCGACGTGGTCCTCCGCGTCGTCGGGGTCGAGGCCCAGCAGCGGTGACGCCGTCCACGCCGGGAAGTCCGGGGTGTCGACCAGCGACAGCAACCGGAACGCCGTGCGGTGCGACTCGCCGAGCCCGTCGTAGGACAACGCCAGCGACGCGCGGACGTCGAGGTCGCCCAGCGACAGCTCGTCGAAGCGGCGGCGTTCGTCGGACAACCGGCCGGCGAGCTTCGCCAGCTGCCAGTGCGGGCGGGCGACGAGCCGGGCCGCCGCCACCCGCAACGCCAGCGGCAGCTTGCCGCAGTAAGTCACGATCTCCCGCGCCGCTTCGGGTTCCGCGGCGCACCGCGCCTCACCGACGGCCGCGCGCAGCAGCGCCAGCGCGTCGTCCGGCGGCAGCACGTCCAGCGGAACGACGTACGCCGCCTCCAGCCCCGCCAGCACCGCCCGTGACGTCACCAGCGCCGCACCGGACGTGGTTCCCGGCAGCAGCGGCCGCACCTGCGCCTCGGTGGTCGCGTTGTCCAGCACGACGAGGACCCGCCGGTCCGACAACAGGTCCCGGTACAGGTCCACCCGTTCGTCCACAGAGGACGGGATGGCGCCGCCGGGGACTCCGAGGCCGCGCAGCAACCGGTCCAGCGCCGCCGCGGGTTCGACGGGCCTGTGCTCGCCGCCGCGCAGGTTCAGGTACAGCCGGCCGTCCGGGAACGCGTCCCGCACGGCGTGGGCGCAGTGCACGGCCAGCGACGTCTTGCCGACACCGCCGGGTCCGGTGATCGTCCACGTGCCACCGGCGCGCAGTCCGGCCGTCAGCAGGGCGACCTCGTCGGCGCGGCCGGAGAAGTCGCCGACCGCGGGCGGCAGCCAGGACGGTCCGGACTGGACGGCGACCGGCGCGGACGACCCGGCGAGCACCTCCATGTGCAGCGCGCGCAGCTCGTTGTTGGGGTCGATGCCGAGCTCGTCGGCGAGCACCTCGCGCGCGCGGCGGAAGACGTCGAGCGCCTGCGCCTGCTGACCGGTGCGGTGCAGCGCGAGCATGAGCTGGAACCAGAACCGTTCCCGCAGCGGGTGTTGCGCCACCAGCGACCGCAGCTCGTCGACGACCCGGTCGTACCGGCCGAGCTGGAGCTCGGCGTCGTTGCGGCGTTCCAGGACCTCCCAGCGCTGCTCGTTCAGGCGCTGCACGTCGGTCTGCTCCACGCGCAGCGACGAGACCTGGTCCAGCGCGGGCCCGCGCCACAACGCCGCCGCCTCGCCGAGCAGCCGCGCCTCGGTCTCCAGGTCCGGCGCGCGGCGGGCCTCGGCGCGCAACCGCTGGAACGTCAGGAGGTCGAGCTGGTCGTCGTCGAGGTGGATCGAGTAGCCGGTCGGCCAGGTGCGCACGAGCTTGCGGTCGGCGAGGTCGTCCAGCGCCTGCCGCAACCGCATGACGTACGTCTGCAAAGTCGCCCGCGCGGAACCGGAAGGCTCGTCGCCCCAAAGGTGTTCCATCAGCTCGTAGGACGACACGGGAGCGTTGGCTTTCATCAGCAACGCCGAGAGCAGGACGCGTTGCTTGGCCGAACGCAGTTCCACGACCTGTCCGGAGTCGATGACCTGCAACGATCCGAGAACCCTGAACTCCCATCGCCGCTGCATGGGCCCGATCCTAACCAGCCGGTAACCCCGCGTGTCAGCGAAATGTCAGCGGGTCACGTGATGCTTCTCGCCCATGAGGAGGACAACCTTTCCCGTGGTCGACGCGTTGTCGTTCGGGCTGTCCACGGCAGACGACGCGCCGGCCGAAAGCGTCCTCCGCCAGGTCGGCACCGCGATCCGCTGCTGATCACCCGGTCCGGAGCGGTCCCGGCCCCCCAGGCGGGTGCCGCTCCGTCACGGTGCCGCCGGGGCCCGCAGCCCGAACCTCTCCGCGGGCCCCGGCGACGCCCGGTCGCTCAAGCCGCGCCCTGCGACCTCATGAACACCCCGAGCCGCGCCGACAGCTGGTCCGCGGCCTCGTTGCCGCGCAACCGGTCCGCCTCCTGCTTGAGCGGCCGCATGCGGTCGCGCGTGCGGGCCGAGCGGATGGGCCCGGACACCGCCATCGCCCGTTCCCCGACCTCGCAGGCGCGTTCGGGTTCGTTCTGCACCAGGTAGTTGACCGCGAGCGCCGCGAGCCGGAACGACTGGCTGCGCGACGCGTCCTGGCCCCCGGCCGAGATCGCCCTGGTGAGCAACGGGATCGCCGTCCGCGCGTACTTCACGTCGCACGTGCGCGCCAGCTCGGTGTGGACCATGCCGCCGATCGACACCAGGTCCGCGAGGTCGAAGAACCGCGCCCACGGCGGCGCCTCCTCGGTCTCCGCGCGGTCGAACTCGTCCTGCGCGCGGGCGAACTGGCGCAGCGCCTGCCTTTCCGCGCCCATCTTCGCGAGCGCCCACGCCTCGTTGGCGTGCAGGATCGACACGGCGAGCGTCGAGCCGCTGGCCTGCGCGATGGGCAGACCGAACCGGAACGACGCCAGCGCGTCCTCGGCGAGCTCGTAGTGCAGGTGCACGCGGCCCATCCGGTAGTGGATGTTGGCCTCCAGCGCGCTGTTGCCCGACGCGCGCGCCAGGTCCATCGCCCGGCCGAAGTGCCGGTGCGCGGACTCCAGCAGGCCCAGGTCGAACGAGGCCCAGCCGGCCAGGTTGTGCAGGTCCGCGATGGCCACCTGGAGCCGGTGCAGCACCCGTCCCGACGAGCCGGCGTCGAGCAGCGGGTTCGCCCAGCCGAGCAACGCCACGCAGGCGTCCCGGCACGCGCCTCCGCCGTACTCCTGGTCCAGTGCCCGAAGCGCGCTCGTCAACGTTTCGACATGCCGCACATCGGTTTTGTCCACGCGAGCTGGAAATGCTTCGCCGTTGAACACAGCTGGTCCTCCTGACGTACGTCGGAAGCTCTCCGTGGAGATACCCGTCACGCACCGCCGGTATTCACCGCGCCGCCGTCACCATCCCATTGTTCGGCCTGGTCGGAAAGGGGTCTTCCGGTTCGGAGGAACCGAACCCGTTCGCACGGTGAGGACGTCTCACCGGAATGGCGGCCCGAGTCACTCTTGTGCGCGCTCCCTCCGCGAACCGGAGTCAGTCCACTCGGGACGGTCTAGGCGCGGCGTTCCGTCACCCAGGTCGCGATCTGCGCCCGCGACGAGAACCCGAGCTTCTGCAGGATCCGCTCCACGTGCCCTTCCGCGGTCCGGCGCGCGATCACCAGCCGGGCCGCGATCTCCTTGTTCGACAGGCCCCCGGCGATGAGGTCGGCCACCTGCTGCTCGCGCCGGGTCAGCGGTGTGGGCTCCGCCTCGGCCGGCCGCGCGCGTTCGCCCTGCTCCTCCCCGATCGCGAACGCGATGGCGTCCTCCAGCTCCAGGTCCATGCCCTTGCGGAACACCGCGCGGAACTCCTGCTCGCCCAGCACGGAGATGGCCTCGGACTCGCACGCGCCGTGCGGGGCGCCGAAGTGGCGCGAGCCGAACATCGGGTAGCCGACGGTGTGCCAGATCTCGTTGGTGGCGCCCAGCAGCGTCGCCGCGCGCGCCGCGTTGCCCTGCGACGCCGCGATCCAGGCCAGCACCTCCAGCGCGAGCACGATGCCGAGCAGGTCGTGGAACGTCCGCTTGATCCGCAGGCACTCCTTGCCGAGCTGGTCGGCGCGCGGGAAGTCGCCGCGGACCCACGCGCACAACGCCAGCACGTAGGTCGCGTACGCCTGCGCCCACAGCTCGCCGTGCTCCTCGCCGACGGCCTTGGCCTCGCTGCAGAGCCGTTCCGCGGCGGCGAAGTCGCGCTGGAACGTCGCCGAGATCGCCAGTTCCACGTCGGCGAGCATGGTGTGGCTGTTCACCGTCCCCTGGCCGCGGTACAGGGTCTTGGCCTCCAGGAACAGCGCGTCGGCGAGGGCGAGGTCGTCACCGATCAGGTGCGTGCAGGCGAGGCGGTGGGTCGCGTAGGCCAGCGCGAGCCCGTCCCCGGCGTCGACGGCGTAGGCGCGGCACTCCTCCAGCATCCGCCTGGACGCGGGGATGTCGCCCTGCAACGTCGCCACGTACCCGTTGACCCACAACGCCTTCGCGCGCAACGGGCCCGGCGCCGCGTCGGCCAGCGCGCGGTCCAGCCAGTGGCGGCCCTCGCCGAGCATGCCGCAGCCGGCCCAGTAGAACCACAGCGTGCCGGCGAGGTGCACGCAGTGGTCGCCGTCGTTGTCGAAGCAGAAGTCCAGCGCCGACCGGAGGTTCTGGTGCTCCAGCCGGGTCAGCGCGAAGATCTGCGGCTGCGCCGGGCCGAACCACTCCCCCTCCCGCCGCCGGGCCCACTCGATGTAGTGGTCGCGGTGGCGTTGCCGCACCACCTGTTCGCGGCCGGCCCCGCGCAGGTTCTGCAGGCCGTACTGCCGCAACGGCTCCAGCAACCGGAAGCGCGTGCCGGACGGGTGCTGCTCGGACACGACGACGGACTTGTCGACGAGACCGGTCAGCGACTGCATGATCCCGTCGGGCGGGGTGCCGTCGCCGGAGCAGACCCGTTCCGCGGCCTGGAGGTCGAACGTCCCGGAGAACACCGACGCCCGCGCCCACAGGACCTGCTCGGGCCGCGTGCAGAGGTGGAAGCTCCAGTCCACCGCGGCCTGCAACGTCTGGTGTCGCGGGTCGCCGCCCCGCTTGCCGTCGGCCAGCACCCGGAACGTGTTGTCCAGTCTGGACAGCAGGTGGTCGAGCGTCAGCACGCGCAGGCGCACGGCGGCCAGCTCGATGGCGAGCGGAATCCCGTCCAGGAGCGCGCAGATCCTGCTGACCTGCTCGTGGTTCTGCGGTCCGAGGACGAACCCCGGCTCGACGGCGGCGGCCCGTTCGGCGAACAGCGCGAGCGCCGGGTCCCTCGGCAGCGGCGCGACCTGCCACAGGTGCTCGCCGTCGACCCCCAGGCGTTCCCTGCTGGTCACGAGCACGCGCAGGCCGCGGGAGGACCGCAGCAGCACGTCCACGAGCTCGGCGGTGGCCTCCACGACGTGCTCGCAGTTGTCCAGCACCACCAGCAGCTGCCGGTCGCGCAGGTGTTCCACCAGGACCGTGTGGTGCCGTCGGACCGTGTCGTCGTGGACGCCCAGCTGTTCCAGGACGGTGTGCACGACCAGTTCCGGGTCGGTGACGCCGCCCAGCTCGACGAACCACACGCCGTCGCGGAACGCCCGGTGCAGGTCAGCGGCGAGCCGCAGAGCCAGTCGCGTCTTCCCCACCCCGCCGACACCCGTCAGGGTGACCAGGCGCGACTCGGACAGCAGCCTCCGCACTTCGCCGACGTCGTGCCTGCGGCCGACGAAAGCAGTGGTGTCGGCAGGCAAGTTGCCCTTGCGACCCGGGGAAAGCGAACCGCCCACAGCGGCACCCTAGGTCGGCCCGTTCTTCCGCTGCAACGCGGTCCCCCGGAGGCACCAACGCCGAAACACGGGTAGTTACCCCCTAGGGCCGATGCAGTCACCGGGTGAGCCTTGAAGGCTTGGGACACACCTGTGGGAGGGGGACCCGTGACCGGTGAGGGCCTGGAGGTGGACGTCCGCGAGCAGAACGGCGTGCTCGTCGTCCGGTTCAGCGGGCGGCTCGACTGGACGACGTACCTGCGCGTGCAGGACGTGCTGCTCGACTGCGCCACGAAGGAGCTCGTGGGCGTGGTCGTGGAGCTCGACGACCTGGTCGCGGAGTCGCCGGCGCTGCTCGTCGTGTTCGACGTCGTGTGGCTGTCCGCGGCGCGCTGGCCGGGCATCTCGATGAGCCTCGTCGTGAGCGACCACCGGCTGCGCTCGACGCTGGAGTCGCGCGGGCTGCCGCGGCACATCCCGATGCACGCCACGACCGCGACGGCGGTGGCCGCCGTGGTGCGGCTCAAGCACGAGGACCGGGTGGACGCGGCGCTGCCGACGTGCCGCTGCCTGCCGCACGTGACCGAGCGGATCACCGAACGCGCCTGCGAGCGGTGGGGCGTCCAGTCGATGCTCGACGTCGCGCCGCAGGTAGCCGTCGAGCTGGTGTCTCACGTCGAGGACGACAGCCCTCTGGCGCTGCTGCTGCGCATGCGTGGCGACAAGTTGTCCGTCGCCGTGCGCACGACCGCACGGCTGGACCTCAAGCAGTGGCACGTCATGCGGCACAACGTCGCGTCCATCGCCGTGTGCAACTTCAGCATGGGCGAGACCCCGGCCGGCTGCGGACGGCACATCATCTGGGCGTTGCTCGACGTGCCGGCGGACAGCGGGCGACCCCCGATCTTCCTGCCGGAGGCCGCAGCCTTCACCCACCAGGGTTAACACTTCCGGGTCGTCGTTCTACCTGGCGCGCATCGCGGCCAGGCTCGTCCGGCACGCTCGGACGACCTGGCGGTTCGCTGCCGTGTCCGGCGTGCGCGTGCCGCAGTTCGGGCACGACAGGCGCGCCGTCGTCTCGTCGACGAACACCTCGAGAGGGCTGCCGCACGGACGGCACCAGCGGTGGCCGGTGACGGGGATGACGTGCTCGGGCTTGGTCACGCACTGGTGCAACCAGCGGCGATGCAGCCCGCACGTGACTCTGGCGTGGGGGTCGAGGCCGAGCTCTTCCGCCAGGTCCTCGGCGTCGAGGACAGCGGTCATGGCCGGGTCGGGGGTCGTGCGGGAGGTCACCAGTCGCAGGTGGGCGCGTCGCCTCATGTGCAGAACACTGCTCCTCCGGAGCGGGCGTGCCTACCCGCATTAATACCTGTTCAATCGCGCCGCGAATGGGATTCCACTGCGCCGTGCATCTCTTCTCAGCTTGTCACGAGCCCTTTACGCTCGGATTTCAACGGCGCAGAGGTGTGTACCGACATGGCGAATCCTGCGTACTTCCCTCCTCCGCACTCCGCCCGCATCGGGATGAGCGATGTGGACCAGCTGGAGGCGCAGACGCGTTCCCTGCGCTCGGTGGACTACCGGCACGGCGGAGGGGCCTGCCGGGACGCCGTCGTCGTGCGGATCTACTGGGCGCAGCAGCTGCTGGCGGCCGAGGCGTCCGACGTCGTGCGCTCGCGGCTGCTCTCCGCCGTCGCGGACCTGCACAACCTGGCCGGGTGGACGTCGTTCGACAGCGGCCAGGTCGGAGCGGCGTACCACCACTTCGACCGCGCGCTGGACTTCGCGCGCCACGACGAGGATCTGACGACGAACATCGTGTACCGGCGTGGGCGCGTGCACCTGCATCACGGCGCGCCGGGCGATGCGTTGGCGTACTTCCAGAGGGGAGCGTTCGCGCCGTTGGCGTCGAGCATCATGTTCGTGAACGAGGCTTGGGCGTACGCACGCCAGGGACGTTCCGATGAAGCGGTGCGCGCGCTGGGCAGGGCGAAGGACTCGTTCGCGGCCGCGGACCTGGCGCACGCGCCGGACTGGGCGCGGTTCCATGACGAGACGGACCTGGTCGCGATGACCGGGATCGTCCACGCGGAGCTCGGCGACACCCGCGCCGCCATTCCCGCGCTGCGTTCGGCGATCGAGAGCTTCGGGCCCGCGATGGCGCGCAGCTCGACGTTCTGCCTGATCGCGCTGGCGACGTGCCACTTCCTGGACGGCGACGCCGACGAGGGCACGGCCGTCGGGACGCGGGCGATGAACGCGGCGGAGGAGCTGCGGTCCGAGCGGGTGTGGGACCGGATGCGGCCCCTCGTGCAGGCGGCGGCTTCTCACGGCGTGTCGTTGCCCTGACGATCTTTGCAGAACCCGAACATTCGGCGGACCTGGTCCTGACGGTGCTCCGCCATCGTTCGTGGCATGAACATCTCGAAGATCGGTGGGCTCGTGATCGGACTGCTGCTGCTCGGCGCGGGCACCGCGTCGGCGCAGGAGCCGAGCACGCCCAGCCCCGAGAAGGTGCAGAAGACGTGTACCGAGCGCGTGCCGCGGGTCGAGGCCAAGGTGAAGGCGCTCACCGACCGGATCAACGGCACGGCGGAGACGCTGGGCTCGAAGAAGTGGATCGAGCAGAGGGCCGCCGAGGCGCGCAAGGACGGCAACACGGCCCGCGCGGACGTGCTGGACGCCCGGTTGAAGCTGCGGGACGCGCAGCTCGTCAAGCTGGGGAAGACCTCGGAGCGCATCGCCGAGTTCAAGACCAAGCATTGCGGTGCCAAGTGAGGTGGGTCGCCGCGGTGCTGCTGGTCATGTCGCTGACGGCGTGCCGCAGTGAAGCGCCGGCAGCGGACTTGGATGATGTGGAATCAACGTTGAACAGCATCGAGTCGGACATCAACCAGCCGGGGTGAACGCGTGGAACGTGGCCTGGTGCTCGTCGTGGAGGACGAACCGGCGATCGCCGAGCTCGTGGCGCTGTACCTGCGGCGCGACGGCTTCGGCGTGCACCTGGAGTTCTCGGGGGACGCGGCACTGGCCGCGGTCCGCTCGCTCTCGCCCGTCGCGGTGGTGCTCGACGTCGGCCTGCCCGGCATGAACGGCATCGAGGTCTGCCGGGCGCTGCGGGCGTCCGGCGACTGGACCCCGGTGCTGTTCGTGACGGCCCGCGACGACGAGGTGGACCGCCTGCTGGGCCTGGAGCTGGGGGCCGACGACTACATCACCAAACCGTTCAGCCCACGCGAGCTGGCATTGCGAGTGCGCACGGTTCTGCGACGTTCGTCCGCGGTCGTGCCGGTCGTTCTGCAGGTGGGTTCCGTACGGCTCGATGTCGGCGAACGGCGCGCGTTCGCCGGTTCTGACGAGGTGTCCTTGACGTCGACGGAGTTCGGGCTGCTCTCGCACCTGATGAAGCACCCACGCCAAGTGTTCTCGCGAGAGCAGCTTCTCTCGGCCGTGTGGGGCTATTCGTCCGTAGCCGGCACACGGACCGTGGACGTCCACATCGCGCAGCTGCGCGCCAAGTTCGGAAGCTTGAGTCCTATTCGGACGGTGCGCGGCGTCGGCTACTCGGCGGACGCGTCATGAACCTGGCGGCGCGGATCGCGTTGGTGTGCCTGGGAGTCGCGTTCGTCGCGGTGCTGATCGCCGGTGTCGTGTCGACCCGCCTGGTCCTCACCTCCTCGCAGCAGGTGAGCCGCGACATCCTGAGCTCCCAGGCCGACGTCGTGGCGGGCCAGATCTCGAACAACCGCGTCGAGCAGGTCCTGGAGGGCCAGGGCATCGCGATCGTGCGGATCTCCGCCACCGGCGAGGTGACCGGCTCCGACCGTGCCGCCGTCCGCGCGGCCCGCGACGTCAAGGCGGAACGCGTCCTGACCGGCACCCCGGTGACCGGCGTGAGCGGCCGCCTGAACGTGGAGGCCCGTCCCTCGGGCTCGGGCGGCTTCGCCCTGGTCCAGGAGACCGAGACGAGCGGCACCTACCGCAAGCTGGTCCGCAACATCCTGTTCGCCCTGGGCATCGGCCTGGTCGTGGCCTGCCTGGCGGGCCTGGCCGTGGGCACGGTGCTGGCCCGTCCGCTGCGCAGGGTGGCGTCCGTGGCCCACTCGATGAGCGCGGGCCGCCGAGACCTCCGCGTCCCGGTCGTCGGCACGGTGGAACTGGCCGAGGTCGCCACCTCCGTGAACACACTGGCGGACGCGTTGCAGCACAGCGAGTCCCGCCAACGCGACTTCCTGCTCTCCGTCTCCCACGAGCTCCGCACCCCGCTGACCGCCGTGACGGGCTTCGCCGAGTCGCTGGCCGACGGCGTGGTCACGGGCTCGCAGGTGGCGCCGGTCGGCACGGTGATCCTCGACGAGGCCAGGAGGCTCGACCGCCTGGTGACCGACCTGCTGGACCTGGCCCGCCTCGGCGCCGACGACTTCCGCCTGGACCTGGCGACCGTGGCCCTGGAACCGGTGGTCCGCTCGGCCGCCGAGGTCTGGCACGCCCGCTGCCACGCCCGCGGGGTGGCGTTCGCGCTGGAAGTCTCCGCCTCCCCGGTGGTCCACGCCGACGCCCGCCGCCTGCGCCAGGTCATCGACGGCCTGCTGGAGAACGCCCTGCGCGTCACCCCAGCCGGCCGCCCCGTGGTGCTGGCCCTGTCGTCCGTCCTGCAAGTCCGCGACGGCGGCCCCGGCCTCGCCGCCGAGGACTACCCCGTGGCGTTCGACCGCGGCGTGCTGCACGACCGGTACCAGGACTCGCGGCCGGTGGGGACCGGTGTGGGGCTGGCGCTGGTGCACGGGCTGGTGACGCGGATGGGCGGGACGATCACGGCCGGTCCGGCGCCGGAGGGCGGCGCGGCGTTCACCGTCACCCTGCCATCCGCTAACACGATCGGGTGAAATCGCGATCTGTCCACCATGGGGGACACGACAGCTTCCACGCTGCTCTCGCGGAGAGCTGACGCTGACACCGCTGAAAGCCGCCGCGGAGCTGTTGGCTTTGCACGGAAATGAACTCGCGTTCTCCGGCCTAGCTGCGCACGCACTGGGAGCAGGCGCGCTCTACTTCGCCTGGGGCAGCTTGACCTTCTTCTTCGAGCCCGGCGCCGAAGGCGGCGGAACCACGGGCCCGATGTCCCCGTCCGGCGCCTCGTCCAGGTCCACGATCACCGGCGCGTGGTCGCTCGGCCCGGTGCCCTTGCGCGCGTGCCGGTCGATCCACGCCGCCTCCACCCGAGGCGCGACGGAGTCGGACGCCAGGACCAGGTCGATGCGCATGCCCAGGTCGCGGTGGAACATGCCGGCGCGGTAGTCCCAATAGCTGAAGATGCGCTCGTTGGGCCAACGGTCGCGCACCACGTCGTGGAAGCCCAATGCCTCGATGGCCTGCAATGCGGCGCGTTCGGGCTCCGTGACGTGGGTCGATCCGATGAACGATTCGGGGTCGAAGACGTCCGCGTCGGCCGGGGCGATGTTGATGTCACCGCACACCAGGGCGTCCGCGGGACCGGCGTCCAGCACGTCGCGCAGGGCGGCCAGCCACTCCAGCTTGTACTTGTAGTGGTCCGACTCCGGCTCACGGCCGTTGGGCACGTACAGCGAATGCACGCGCACGCCGCCGCACGTGGCGGCCACGGCCCGTGCCTCGACGTGCGGGAAACCCGGCGCGCCCGCGATGCCGACCTCGACGTCCTCCAGGCCCACGCGGGACAGCAGCGCCACACCGTTCCACTGCGTCTCGCCGAACAACGCGACCTCGTACCCGCGCTCCCGCAGCGCGTCACCGAGCAGCGCGGTGAAGGCGTCGTCGGCCAGCTTGGTCTCCTGCAGGCACACGACGTCCGGCTTCCGCTGGTCGAGCCACGGCAGCAGGCGGGGCACGCGTTGCTTGACGGAGTTCACGTTCCAGGTCGCCACTCGCACCCGTTCCACGGTAGTCATGGCGGCTCGAGCGCGCATGGAACGTCCTCAGGCACCGCGCTCGCCCGGCACCGTCGAGGCGTGCGTGGTGGGGCAGGTCGGATTCGAACCGACAACCTGACAGATTATGAGTCTGCTGCTCTGACCGGTTGAGCTACTGCCCCCTCGCAGCGGCACCCGTCCCCTGGCTCACGCTGCGTGGTGGAGGATACCGATCACGCCGAACGGGTCTTGCGCGCCCCCGTGGCGAGCGACACATAGGCTTGCACGCGTGCGTCTGACCCTCCGCGACTTCACCCCGGCGGACGAGCCCGAGGTGCTGCGGCTGTTCGCCGACTGCGACGACTGGTTCCAGGCCGCCACCGGTCACCCGTCGGGGCCCGGTGACGTGCAGAGCCTCTTCTACGCGTTGCCGGAGGAGGCCTCGTTCGAGCAGAAGCGGCTGCTCGTGGCGCAGGCCGAGGGCATGATCGGGTTCGTCGACCTCGTGCTGGACCACCCGCGGGAGAACCACGCCAGCGTCGGGTTCTTCCTGGTGCCCAAGGACCTGCGGCGGTGGGGCATCGGCACGGAGATGGTCAGGGCGCTCGCCGAACGGTTCCCCGACGTCACGCGCGTGCACGTGCGGCTCGACGACTTCGAGCCCGGCAGGGAGTTCCTCAAGGCCACGGGGTTCGTGCTCGACGGTCAGCTGGCCGTGCTGGAGCTGGCGCCGAGGTCCGACGGGCGGTAGCCGTCCGGGTAGCCGGGATAGGTGCGGTTGCGGGTGCTGGTCAGCTTCAGCGCGCGGCGCACCGGCAGCCGGCGGACCACCAGAGCCCGGCACCGCAGCGCCAGCCGTCCCGCGGCGCCGACCCACGCCGGCGGTGCGGTGAAACCGAAGGCGCGCACCATCAGCGGGTCCAGCATCGCGATCACGGCGCGGGAGACGGCCGGCTTCAGCACGGACGGGTACCAGGAGCAGAACAGGTCGAGCGTGTACTGGCCGATGCGCCGGTTCGACGGCGCGAACACGAAGTGCTCCTGCTCGTAGGCCGTCTTGAAGCCCAGGAACTCGTCGTACGAGGCGGGGATCTCGCGGATCCCCATGCGGGCGCCGACTGCGCGGTAGAAGTGGAACGACGCCAGCCGCTCGTTCTGCGTCAGCGGCCGCCAGCCGTAGCGGGAAAGCCACTCGATCGGGTCGAAGATGAACGTCGACAGCACGTACAGCATGTCGTCGTTCGAGATGTCGTAACGGCCGTGCTGGCGGTTGACGACCCGCAACGCCTCACGGCCGCGCGGCGAGTCGTAGCCGTGCTCCACGAGCTCGGCCATCAGGACGGCCGTGTCGTCGTAGCGCTTCTGCGGCCGCCTTTCGAACTCGCCGGTGCGTTCCAGCAGCCCCGAGATCGTCGGCACGCAGTACGTGCGGAACAGGGCCATCTCCAACGACTTCTGGTAGTCCCACGGGAACTCCAGGCCCGCGGAGATCCGCATGATCTCCTCGTGGTCGGCCACGGGGTCGAGCGAGGAGATCCGGCGGAGGTGAGCGAAGCGGGCCATGCACCCAAGCTGACGCACACCCGCGCAAAGCGAAAGGCCCCAGTCGTATGGACTGGGGCCTCCGCGTAAGCTCCCCCAACTGGACTCGAACCAGTAACCCTGCGATTAACAGTCGCATGCTCTGCCAATTGAGCTATGGGGGAATGTTCTGTTGTTCTTGCCTGTCAGGCTTGGTTCCTCCTGACAGTGGGTAACTCTACATGAGCCTCAAAACGGGTTCTGCAAGGACCCCCTCTTTGCGGCAACATAGGCCTTGACCAGGCACGATGAGAGGAGAGCCGGATGAAGGGCATCTTGGTCGGCGCGGCGATCGGCTACGTGCTCGGCGCCAAGGCCGGGCGGGAGCGCTACGACCAGATCGTGCGCCTCTGGCACCGCTTCACCGCGAACCCCACGGTCCGCAAGACGGCGAGCCAGGCCAAGGACAAGGCGTTCGAGGCCGCTCACCAGGCGAAAGACGTGGCTGCGGACGCCGTGGAGAAGGCCGCCGAGAAGGCTCCGTGGAAGAACAAGGAGCAGTCCAACGGCCTGCCCGTCACGCGCCTCACGTGACGATCTTCACACCTGCGCCACCGCGAAGATCCGCCTGAACGGGAACCAAGTCGTGCCGTCGGCTCGCCGGGGATATGCCTCGCGCAGCCGCGGCGCGAGTTCCGCGACGTAGGCCTCCCAGTCCGCTGAGGACAGTGCCGCCCGCACCGGGCGCAGGGCCGTGCCGCTCACCCAGTCGAGCACCGGGTCGTCCCCCGTGAGCCGCTGCACGTACGTCGTCTCCCAGACGTCCACTGTGGAGCAGCCGCCCAGCAGGTCCGCGTACTCCACGGGCGCCAGCACGGGTTTGTCGGCGCGGAAGACGTGCGCCAACGCCTCTCCGCCCACCTCGCGGATGAGGCGGTGCGACGGGTCGGCGAAGTTGCCGGGCACCTGGAACGCGAGCCACGCGCCGGACGGCAGCGCGGCCACCCAGGACGACACGATCGAGGGATGTTCCGGAATCCACTGGAGCACCGCGTTGGACACCAGGACGTCGGTGTCCGGCGACGGCGTCCACGTGGTCACGTCGTCCACCCGCGCGTCGACGCCGGCGGCGCGAGCCGCCTCCACCATCTCCGGGGACGAGTCGAACGCCTCCACCACGGCCGAAGGCCAGCGGGCGGACAGCGACGAGGTCAGGTTGCCGGGGCCGCAGCCCGCGTCGACCACGCGCCGCGGTTCCTCGGCCCCCACGCGCGCGACTAGCTCGTAGAACGGCCGCGCCCGGTGATCGGCGAAGGCCAGGTACTGCGCCGGATCCCACATACGGCTAACAGTACACGCGTACTGCTAGCCCGCAAGCCTCGCGACGAACGGCACCACGGCCGCACGCACGGCCTCCAGGTCCACGCCCGCGTCCCCGCGCGCCTGCCACACGACGCCGTCCCGGCCGGGAATCTTGCGCTGCAGGATCCACACGCCGGGCGACTCGACGCGTTCGCGCTGGCGGATCGAGCACTCGACGCGCTGGCTGATCGCGCGCAGCACGCGTTGGGGGTCGTCGACCGTGAACCGTTGCGCGGGAAGGTCTTCCAGCAGCACGACGGGTCCCTCGGTGGACGCCTCCACGGCCTCCACGACCCGCAGCGAGCCCTCCCACTTCACCTTGCTGATCAGGTGCCAGCCGATGCGGCGCGGTCCTGGCACCCACAGCCCGAGCGTCGTCACCACGAGGTGCTCGCCGCCCCGCACGGCCGTGTGCGCGATCACGGTCTCGTCCGGCTCCAGCGTGCCCGTGAACCCGTCAGGCGTGCCGTTGCCGAACAACCGGCGGAACAGTCCCACTACAGCACTCCCGCGCTCTGCTGCAGGAGCGCCTTGCGGTACTCCTCCAGCGCCACCAGGTCGCCCCACAACGCCCGGTACTCGTCGGCGTCCTTGATCGGGGACAGCCGCCGCAACCGCGACTTCACGTCCTCGACCTGCTTGCCGACCTGGACCTCCTGCAGCCGCGCGATCACCATCGACACGTAGCGGAACTCGTCGTTCTGCTTGACGGCCAACGGTTCCACGGCGAGCTCGGTCAGCACCGACCGCACCGACGCGTGCGAGCACTCCTGCGAGATCGCGTCCAGGTACGTCGTCCCCGCCAGTCCCGAGGCGGCGCCCCCGGCGGCCCGGATCGCGCGATGCAGCGCCACGTACGCGGGGTCGGTGAACGCCTCGTCGGGCAACGAGTCGTAGAGCGGTCCGGCGTACTCGGGCAGCCGCAGCGCGACCTTGAGCACCTCGCGTTCGGGCACCAGCCGCGGGTCGCGCGGGTTGGGCCGCTGCGGGCCGTCGACCTCCACGCCCAGCGCCATCTGGTTCGGGTCGGCCCGCGGGGCGGCGACCGGGGCCTTGCCGCCGGCGGTCTGGCGCACCCGGCGCACGACCATCGCCTCGTCGTCCCAGCCCACCCACCAGGCCAGGCGCGTCGCGTAGCCGTCGCGCTTGGCGCGGTCCTTGATCTGCGCGACGAACGGGACCATCTTCTTCAGCGCCTCGACGCGGCCGTCGACCGAGTCGAGGTCGTAGGCCTTGAGCTGCGCCTTGATCGCGAACTCGATCAGCGGCGTGCGCCGCGCCACCAGGTCGCGCACCGCCACGTCGCCCTTGGACTGCCGCAGCTCGCACGGGTCCATGCCGTCCGGCGCCACCGCGATGTAGGTCTGCGCGGAGAACTGCTGCTCCCCCTCGAACGCCTTCAGCGCGGCCTTCTGGCCGGCCTCGTCGCCGTCGAAGGTGAAGATGACCTCGCCGTTCACGTCGTCGTCGATCAGCAGCCTGCGCAGCACGTTCATGTGGTCGGTGCCGAACGCCGTGCCGCAGGACGCGACCGCCGTCGGCACGCCGGCCAGGTGCATCGCCATCACGTCGGTGTAGCCCTCGACGATGACGGCCTGCTTGCGCTTGGCGATCTCCCGCTTGGCCTGGTCGAGCCCGAACAGCACCTGCGACTTCTTGTAGATCACCGACTCGCTGGTGTTCAGGTACTTGGCCTGGATCGGGTCGTCGTCGAAGATCCGGCGCGCGCCGAACCCGACGACGTCGCCGCTGATCTCCTTGATGGGCCACAGCAGCCGCCGGTGGAACCGGTCGATCGGCCCCTGCCTGCCCTCCTTGGTGAGCTGCGACTTGATCAGCTCCTGGAGCTCGAAACCCCGTCCCAGCAGGTGCTTCGTCAGCTTGTCCCAGCCGCCGGGCGCGAAGCCGCAGCCGAACTGGCGCGCGGCGGCCTCGTCGAACCCGCGCTCGGCCAGGAACTCGCGCGCCTGCTGCGCCTCCGGCGTCGCGAGCTGCTCGGCGTAGTACTCGGCGGCGGCCTTGTGCGCTTCGATGAGCCTGCTGCGGGTGCCGCGGTCGCGCTGGACCGTCGCGCCGCCGCCCTCGTAGACGAGCTGGATCCCCGCCCGGTCCGCGAGCCGCTCCACGGCCTCCACGAACGACAGGTGCTCCACCTTCATCACGAAGGCGATCACGTCGCCGCCCTCGCCGCAGCCGAAGCAGTGGTACGTGCCGTGCGACGGGCGCACGTTGAACGACGGCGACTTCTCGTCGTGGAAGGGGCACAACCCCTTCAGCGCACCGCCACCGGCCCTCTTGAGCGAGACCTGGTCCCCCACGACCTCGTCGATGCGGCTGCGCTCACGCACCAACGCGATGTCGCTCTCCCTGATGCGTCCTGCCACGCGTCCGAGTCTAATCCTTTGGCAAACTGCCAACCGTGACCACGGCCGACGTCTTCGGACTCCACCGCACGCACCTGATCGGCGTCGCCTACCGGCTGACCGGCAGCGTCGCCGACGCCGAGGACGCCGTGCAGGAGGCCTGGCCGCGGTTCGCGAAGGCCGAGGGGATCGAGGACGCACGGGGCTGGCTGACGACCGTGGTGAGCCGCATCTGCCTCGACCGGCTGCGCTCGGCCGCCGTGCGCCGCGAGACGTACGTGGGCTCATGGTTGCCGGAGCCGCTGGTCACCACCCCGGAGGACGACGACCCGCTGGCGGCGGTCGTGCGGGCCGACGGCGTGCGGATGGCGGCGCTGGTGCTGCTCGACAAGCTCACGCCGGACCAGCGCGTGGCGTTCGTGCTGCACGACGCGTTCGCGGTGCCGTTCGGCGAGATCGCGGAGGTGCTGGGCGTCTCACCGGCGGCGGCCCGGCAGCACGCGTCACGGGCCCGCAGGATCGTGACAGGTTCCACACCGCCGCCGCGTTCGGCGCTGGACGAGCAGCGCGAGGTGCTGGAGAAGTTCCTCGCCGCGATGGTGAGCGGCGACATCGACGCCGTGCTCGGCCTGCTGCACCCGGACGCCGTGATGGTCGGCGACGGCGGCGGCAAGGCGCGCACCGCCGTCAACACGGTCTCCGGCGCGGACAAGGTCGCCCGCTTCTTCCTCGGCCTGCTGCGCAAGTACGGCTACCCGGAGCACCACCCGGTGCTGGTCAACGGCGACCTGGGCATGGTCATGGCGGCGCAGGGCGACATCGCGTCGCGCGTGACCACGTTCACCGTGCACGACGGCAGGATCACCGCCATCTACGACATCGCGAACCCGGACAAGCTCGGCCACGTCCGGTTCTGACCGGCGTCACCAGCGCAGCCGCAGCAGCTTCCCGACGTCGCGGAGCTTCGGGATGGCGCTGACGACCTTCATCTGCACCCGGCCCGCCCTGGGCAGCGCGTCCAGGTGCGGCAGGTCCACGCTGGCCAGGCGTCCACTGTGGTCAGTCCGGGGTGCAGCGCCTCGACCTCGCGCGGATCGTCGACGCCCCAGTGCAGCGTCGCCCCTGCATTGCGCACGGCGGGGACGAGCTTCTGCAGCTTGATGCCCCACGAGCCGTAGACGTCGAACAGCAGCTCACCGCTCGGGAACCGCTCGGTGATCCGCCTGACCAGCGCGTGGCCCTCCTGCCGCGTCAGGTACATCGACAGGCCCTCGAACACCGCGACCACCGGCCGGTCCGCGGGAACGGCGTCGAGCCACGCGTCCTCGGTGACCGACGACGCCACCAGCCGGTAGTCGCCGCCCGGTCCGGGCAGGAGCCTGTGCCGCAACGCGACCACGTCCGGCATGTCCACGTCGACCCACCGCACGGTGTCCGGCCGGTCGACGCGGTGCGCGCGGGTGTCCAGGCCGCAGGCCAGGTGCAGCACCGTGCACGAGGGGTTGCGGCCGAGGAACTCGCGCGTCCAGTCGTCGAGCACCCGCGCGCGGATGGCGACGCCGACGGCTGAGGTCAGGTTCATCCCGGCATGGTCTCCTGCGCGCCCGTCAGGGTGATCTTCTCCACCTCGTCAGTGTGTCGGGACGCGGCAGGCGTCACCAGAGGTGAACCCCTGGTCCCGGATGCCGAACGCGCTGTTGAACCGGGCGCGCTGGTTCTCCAGCGCGATCTGGTAGGTCAGCGCCACGAGCTCCGCGCGCCCCAGCAGCCGTTCCAGCTCGGCGACCTGCTCGTCGGTGACGGTGACGGGCGTGGCGGTCATGGCGTCGGCGTAGGCGAGCGCCTTGCGTTCGAGGTCGGTGAACAGCTCGGAAGTGGCGTACGAGTCGATGTGCCTGAGCCGTTCGACGTCGAGACCGCCGTGCTTCATCAGCATGGCGCCGAAGTCGACGCACCACGAGCAGCCGAGCGTCACCGCGGTCCGGTAGACGCAGAGCTCGAACAACGGCCCGTGCGCCGACTTCTTCACGGCCTTCTTGACCGCGAGCTCGTGCCGGCCGCTCGCCATCAGCAGCCCGGGGTGGTGCGCCGCCACGGTGACCGGCTCCGGCACCGCGCCGAACTCGCGCCGGGCGAACCAGTACACGGCCCTGGTGAGCAGGCCGGCGTCCTGCGGGGGAACTCCCTCGATCCTCGTCATGACCACTGGACGGGACGGCCTGACGAAATGTGACACCTTTGGGTGACTGGGGCCTGGGCCGGTCAGCTCATAGGGTCCACGCATGAGCAACGACTTCGTGCTGGACATCGATCACGAGTCGGCCGGCCTGCTGGCGGGAACGCTGCTGGCGGGCGACTCGTGCGCGGTCCCGGTGCGACACCAGAACGTCAAACTGCTGCTGTGCGCGCTTCCCGGCGAGGACGGCATGCGCCTCTTCCTGCGGCGGAACACACCGTAGGCCTAACGGCGGTCGTAGACCTCCACGTACTCCATCAGCAGGTCGCGCGACCTCTCGTTGTCCAGGGCGACGGCGTGCATGCGCTGGAAGATCGTCACGGCTCGTTCCACGGTCTCGGTGTCGCTGGCGAGCGTCCAGTTCGCGAGGTAGACGAGCGGCGGCTCGTGCTCGTACTGGATCAGCGCGTAGTCGAGCCCGACCGCCGCCGCCCCGCCCGCGCTGACCGGCACGATCCGGATCGACGGCGCGTGGAACAGCAGGTGCAGGACCTGGTCCTCCATCAGCCTGTTGTTCCCGACGACGGTGTTCAGCGCGTACTCGTGGATGAAGAACACGCACTGCGGCAGCACGCCGTCGCGCTGCAGCTCGGGCGCCGGCGCGAGGCCCAGCGCCGCGGCCAGCGCCTTCGCGTAGCACTCGGTCCGCAGGAGGACGGGGATGGTGACGCCGCTGAAGCAGGTGATCCGCGTGGCGCCCGCCGCGGCGAGCACGACGAGCTGCTCGCCGGCACCGTGCTGGGTCATGCCTGGAACGGTAAAGGCGTGATCATGATCTCGCCGCGCGAAACGCTCGCCCTACAGGGCGAATGGCGGTCCCGAACCGGTTACGGACGGGCGACCTGGGCCAGGAAGTAGACCGCCCCGGAGGCCGCGTGGCGAACGGCGAGCAGGAACGGCCGGTCGACGGTCACGACGACCGGGTCCACCGGGATCTCGATCGACACGGTCCGGAACGTGATCGCGGTGGCCGCGGCGCCTTCGAGGCCCTGCTCGTCCAGGCGCAGCACGGCCTCGTGGACCACCTCGTCGACGTACATCCGCTCGTCCGGGGAGAGCCCGCTGAAGTCGGCGTCGCGCGCGAACATCCGCTCGACCCCGAGCTGCCGCAACGTGTTCTTGAGGTGGAACTTCGCGCGGACGTCCACTGTGGGCAATGACAGCTCGAGACGGGTGAACGTCTCCGCGTCGAACACCGACGGGTCGAGCGGCTGGTCCAGCGACTCGTCCGGCAGCAGGACCACGGCCTCGACGCCCGAGTCCGCCGGCAGCACGATGGTCTGCCAGCCGTCGCGGTGGGCGTAGCGGAACTTCTCGGTCACCTTCATGGTCGGCACGTCCACGTCACCACCGGGCGCGTGGAACGGCTTCGCGGTGGTCTCCCCCGCACCGAACGGGTTCAGCCAGCCCACCTTGAGGTACAGGGCGTTGACGATGATCGCGGCGGCGTCGGCGGGCGGCGCGTCCGTCAGCAGTTCGGGGATCAGGCCGCGGGTGGTCTCGGCGACGTCGGTGTTGACGAGCTTGCGGACGGTCGTCGGGTCGGAGAACGCGGTGCGGCGGACCGAGGACGTGAGTGAGAACTCCGGGTTGAGCCTGAGGTCGTCGTCGGCCCAGAGCGTGTTGGCGACGGCCAGTTCCGGCACGTCGAGCGCGTCGGAGGCGTCGAAGCCGGTCAGCAGGTCGTCGAGCTCGGTGCGGGTCCGGCCGCGGGCGGCCTCACGGGCCAATGCGAGCGCACTGGCCACTGAGTACGGCGACCAGCACGCGTTGGTGGACGGATCAGGGACGGCGACGCGGTGCAGGTTCAGGGCGAAGTCGGCCTGATCGGTCACAGGGTCTCCTCTGGTGGCGCGGGCCTGGCGGTGACGTCACGATCGGGTCATCCGCCACGGCCTCGAAGCTACGCCGATGCGCGGTGCCAGGCCACGGCCTGCGCGTCCGTGAGCAGCGCGACCTGGTCGACGACGACGCGAAGCCTTGCCGCGTAAGAGGAAGCGGACGCGAAAACCGGGCGGAACGCGGGGTCGAGCAACGTCGGCCGCTCCATCAGACGGGTGACGAGGGCAGCGATCAGCTCGCGTTGCTCGGCCTGCATGGCGAGCCGGGCCGGGTCGCTCATCACGTACCGGACGGCCATCGCCTTGAGCAGCGCCACCTCCGCGGCGACCTGGCGCGGCACCTCCAGCGAGGCGTTGTAGCGCGTCAACGCCCCGTCGCCGTGCACGGCGCGGGTCGCGGTGACGGCGGCGGAGGCGAAGCGGCCGACCAGTTCGCTGGTGAGGTTCTTCAACGCCACCTGCGCGCCGAGCGAGCCGTCGTACTCGTGCCCGGTCCAGTACGCGATCACCGGCAGCGTGAGCAGCTCCTCGGCGGTGGCCTCCAGGTCCGCCACGGACTCGTCGGAGAACGTCTTGGCGGCGAGCGAGGCGATGGCGGCGCGTTCGTCGGGACGGGCCAGCGCGCCGAGGCTGATGCGGTGCGCCAGCACGCCGTCCTCGACGTCGTGCACGGAGTACGCCACGTCGTCGGACCAGTCCATGACCTGCGCCTCGATGCACCGCTCACGGTCCGGTGCGCCGTCACGCATCCACTCGAACACCTCGACGTCGTCCTCGTACACGCCGAACTTCACCGTTCCCGGTGTGCGCCGCCACGGGTACTTCGTCGACGCGTCGAGCACCGCGCGCGTGAGGTTGAGGCCGTGCGCGGACTTGGGTTCCAGGCGGGCGAGGATCCGGAACGTCTGCGCGTTGCCCTCGAAACCACCGCACGGGCCCGCGAGCTCGTTGAGCGCCCTCTCGCCGTTGTGCCCGAACGGCGGATGGCCGATGTCGTGCGCGAGACCGGCGGTGTCGACGATGTCCGGGTCGCAGCCCAGCTCCTCACCGATGCCGCGGCCGATCTGGGCGACCTCCAGCGAGTGCGTCAGGCGCGTGCGCGGCACGCCGGTGACCTCGGAGCCCTCACCGGGGCCGACGACCTGGGTCTTGCCCGCGAGCCTGCGCAACGCCGCGGAGTGCAGCACGCGGGCGCGGTCGCGGGAGAACGGCGTGCGCGTGTCGGTGCGGGCACCCGGCAGCACCGCGGTCTTCGGGTCCTCGGTGAGCAGGCGCTCCGCGTCGTGGCCGGTGTATCCCATCACCCGATTTTAGGGAGGTTCAGCTCCTCGAACACGCCGGCGTGCGCCTTCATCAGGCGGTAGTACAGCAGCGCTCCGGTCTCGCGCTTGATGTAGAACCACTGCGTCTCGCGCGTCTGCACGTTCGGGCCGACGCGCGTCGGCGACGTCCAGGCGCGCAGACCGGCGTCCTCGGCCATCGTGCGGGCGCGCAGCGAGTGCCACGGGTCGCTGACGATCACGGCGGTCTTCAGGTCGCGTTCCTTGGCCACGGACGCGACTGCCCGCAGCGACCCGAGCGTGTCCGCGCCCTCGCCGACCTGGAGCACGCGGTTCTCCGGCACGCCGCGCTTGACCAGCCAGAGCTTGCCGACCTGGCCCTCGGTGAAGTTGTCGCCGGGCTGGCGGCCGCCGGTCGTCGCGATGTAGCCGACGACGCCCTCCTGGTAGAGGCCCAGCGCGTGTTCGAGGCGGGCTTCGAGCACGTCGGACGGGACGCCGTTGTACTGCGCGGCGCCGAGCACCACCGCCACGTCGGCCTTGGTCCAGTCGTCGACGCGCGCGACCTGCCACACGCGGAACGCCGTGCCGCCCACCACGAGCACGCCGATGACCAACGCCCCGAAGACGAGGCGCAACACGATCCGGCGAATCCTGGCGAATGGTCTGAGGGGCGTGGTCCGCACACCCCGCATGCTTCCAGAACCGGACCGGTCCCGCGTTGACGCCCCTGCGAGGATCAACGACATGCCCGCTGAACAGCCCACCGTCCTCGCCACCTCCGGGGGCTGGCGCCCCGGTCACCGCAGCGCACTGGAGTTCAACAAGCTGATCCACTTCGCGCTGGACCTGTCCGGGGTGCAGGGCCGCAGGCCGCGGTTGCTCCACGTCGGCACGGCGGGCGGCGACCAGCGGGCCATGAACGCGAACGTGGCCGAGGCCGGCGCGATCGCCGGTGTCGACGTCTCGTTCCTGAACCTCTTCACGATGCCGCCGACCGACGACCTGGAGAGCTACGTGCTGTCCCACGACGTCGTGTGGGTGGGCGGCGGCTCGGTCGCGAACCTGCTCGCGGTGTGGGAGGTCCACGGCCTCGGCCCGGTGTTCCGCACGGCCTGGGAGGCCGGTGTCGTGCTCAGCGGCGTGTCGGCGGGGTCGATCTGCTGGCACCTGGGCGGCACCACCGACTCGTTCGGCCCGGACCTCCGCGTCGTCACCAACGGCCTCGGTCTCCTGCCCTACGGCAACGGCGTGCACTACGACTCCGAGGAGCAGCGCCGCCCGAAGGTCCACGAGGCGGTCGCCGCCGGGACGCTGCCGAAGACCTACTGCACCGACGACGGCGTCGGCCTGCTGTACCGCGGCACCGAGCTCGTCGAGGCGGTGTCCGAACGGCAGGGCTCCGGCGCATACGTGGTGGTCAGGGACGATTCTTCAGCAACCGCACAGGAGGAAAAGCTCGACACCAGGCTCCTGTGAGACGGACCTTGGAGGTGTGCGCTGGGCTCTGATCCTCTTCCTCGTGGCGGCCGTCTTCGTGATCCCGGACGCGGCGCCGTGCTCGGCGCACGCCAAACCGTCAGCTGACATTTCGCGCGGCCCGGACCTCCTCGACGAGCCCGACACACCGGATGCCGGTTCCGAGGCAGAGCAGGTCAGCTCGGCCATATCCGATATATCAGCCACTGATATATCGGATATGGCCGCGGCGGGCGGGGCGTCCGACGTCGGCATCGCCGTCCTCGACCTCGAGTCCGGTCAGGTCGTGTCGGAGCAGGGCGACAAGCCGTTCTACTCGGCGTCGCTGTCGAAGCTGATCCTCGCCGTCGACGCGTTGCAGCAGCAGCTGTCCGCCGACGACCAGGACCTGGTCCACCGCGCGCTGAGCGTCAGCGACGACAACGCGATGGACGTGCTGTGGACGAGGTTCGACGGCATGGGCGCGATCGGCCGCGTCGCCGCCGAAGCGGGCCTCACCGGCACCCACGCCCCGCAGGACCCGTCGCAGTGGGGCGAGGTCGTCGTCACCGCCGACGACATGGTGCGGCTCTACCACTACATCCTCGGCTCACCGGTCCGCGACGCCGTCGTCGCGGACCTGTCCTCCGCCCAGGCCACCGCCGCCGACGGCTTCGACCAGGCGTTCGGCCTGCTCGGCGTCACCGGTGCCTACGCCAAGCAGGGCTGGATGTACTACCTGCCGAGCGAGGTGTACCTGCACAGCGCGGGCGTCCTGGACAACCGCTACGCCGTCGCCGTCCTGACGACGAACCCGTCCGGCGACTGGGCCACCGCCCGCCAGTCGATCAACGCCGTGACGCAGGCCGTCCTGGGCAAGCTCACCGTCCAGGGCTGAGCCGCAGCACGCCGCGCCCGGCGAAGAAAGCGACCCCGCCCAGCACCACGAGCAGGTACAGCGCGACGAAGTACAGCGCCGCCCCCACCGTGAACGGCACCGCTCGCCTGTCGTCGCTCAGCAGCCCCACCTGCAGCAGCGCGGCGATCATCGTGCAGAGGATCACGGCGCCCCACAGGACCCCGAGCACCCGCCGCACCCCCTGCGCGTGGTTCACGTCGAAGTACCCGTCGCGTGCGCACTCCCTGGCGAGGACGAGGCTCAGGCCGGCCAGCAGTCCCCAGAACGCGCCCAGCCCGCCCATGATCACCCCGAACCAGGCGAACGGATCGCGCGACGACGGCAGGTTCACCAAGACGACGACCACCGCCACCGCCCCCAGCGAGATCACGACCGTTCCCGTCCTGGCCAGGCGCGCCCGGATCCAGTCGACGCGGGGAGGGGAGATCCACACCCAGTGCGGTGCCTGGCCCTGGCCGACGACGATCACCTGGCCGCTCTCCAGTCCGAACCGACCGACGGCATCGTCCAGGCGCGGCCGATGTCGTGGATCTTCTGCATGATCGCGTTCTGCTCGGTCTCGATCGTGTTGGTGTGGGACTCGAGCGCCATGACCGTGGCACCGATGATGCCGATGACGGCGGTCAGGCCGGTAGCCAGGGCGGCGACGGCAGCGGGAACACCCACGACCGTGACGGCGGCGTAGCACGCACCGATCGCCGCCACGGCGAAGGTGCTGAGGGCGACGACGATCGAGATCCAGAACACCTCGATCGAGTTGGCGAGGCTGTTCAACGACGCGCGCAGCTGGTTCGCGACGTCCTTCACGGCACTCAGCCCCTGCGACTGAGGCGGAACCGTCGCCGCGTAGGCGCGGGCGGTCCTGCCCTCCCACTCGACGTTCGTGCGCATCTTGTCGAGCGTGACCGTGCCGGCGACGTCACCGAGCACGTCGCCGATCCGCTCGACCCACCCGGTGCCGACCTGCCGGAGCCGGTCCGGCTCCCCCGCCCGGCGCCAGAGCTCGCCGACCCGGTCGCGGAACTCGGCGATCTTCTCGACGATCCACCGGATGCCCTTCCCGACCTCGTCGACCACCCAGCGCAGCGGCGGGGGCACCCGGGTCAGCGTCGCCGCGACGACGTCGAAGAACCGTTCGAGGTCGCGGTCGACCGCCTTGACCTTCTCCTCGGCCTGCAACACCAGTGCGTCGGTCACCTGATCTCCCCCGTGAGCCGCGTCATCTCGTGCAGGTTCGCGGCTTCCTCGCGTTCGTAGGTGTCAGCGGCGGCACGCAGTCCGTCGCCAAGACCGTGGAACGCCGCCGTCGCCTGCCGTAGCAGGTCTTCGAGCACGGTCCGGGCGTTCTCGTACGCGCGGTCGAAGCCGTGGTCGACGGCCCACATCGACATGGCGGCACCGCTCACGGTCAGTTCGCCGATGGCCCTCCGCGGGCCTTGCACGGCGTCGGCGGCGGCAGACCACAGGGCCGCGTCCGCGCGCATCGCCTCCAGCGAGACCTCGACGTCGCTCATGCCAGGCCCACCTTCCGCAGCAACCTCGCCGGGTCGCTCGCCAACGCCTGGAGCTGGGCGATGGCGGGTCCGGCGGGCCGTGCGACGGGCGGGCCGTGCAACGCCCGCAGCACCTCGGCGAGCTCGCCCTCGACCTCGGGGCCGGGCGCGGCGTGCGACCACTGGCCGTCGATCTCCACGGCGACGACCTGGCCGGCCTGCGCGGTGCCGCTGACGTGCCCACCGCGGCTCTCGGCTCGCACGGGGACGTTCACCACCCGGTCGAGCTCGGCGGTGAACGCGGCCAGCTCCACGTTCACGGCGGCGAACAGCCGTTCCGCGTCGGCGCGGGTGAACGGCGTCTCGTCCACGTCCGCGACGGGAGGAGGCGGCGCGACGGCCGTCAGATCTCCCTGGGCTTCCACGGCGCGCGCCAGCGCCCGCATGGTCGCTTCGGTGACCGCGCTGACCACGGCGGCGCCCAGCGAGCGCGGTTCGAGCGCGTCACGCCACTGCGCGGCCAACCGGACGGTGCGCACGCGACCGTCCGGCTCGACGACCACCGAGACGGCACCGCTGCCGTCCGTGCCGGTACAGCCGTCGTCCTGCGCAGGAGCAGGCTGCGCTGCCTGCTCCCAGTCCTCGGCTTCCTCGAAGCCCCACCTGCGGTTGTCCTCGACCACCCACCGGCCTCCTGCACGCTGTGACGAACCGACTTCACAACGTAGCAGGGTCTGCGGCCGAACGGAGTAACGTCAGCAGCCCACCAGGCGTGCGGCCAGGTACGCCTCGAGCTGGTCCATCGCCACGCGCTCCTGCGACATCGTGTCGCGCTCCCGCACCGTGACGGCGAGGTCGGTGAGCGTGTCGAAGTCGACCGTCACGCAGAACGGCGTGCCGATCTCGTCCTGGCGGCGGTAGCGGCGGCCGATCGCGCCGGCGTCGTCGAAGTCGACGTTCCAGTTGCGGCGCAGGGCGGTCGCGAGGTCGCGGGCCTTGGGCGACAGGTCGGCGTTGCGCGACAGCGGCAGCACCGCGACCTTCACGGGCGCGAGACGGCGGTCGAGCTTCAGCACGACGCGCTTGTCCACGCCGCCCTTGGCGTTCGGGGCCTCGTCCTCGGTGAACGCCTCCAGCAGGAACGCCATCATCGGGCGGCCGACGCCGGCCGCCGGCTCGATGACGAACGGCTTGTAGCGCGAGTTCGTGGCCTGGTCGAAGTACGACAGGTCGACGCCCGACTGGTTGGAGTGCGTCGTGAGGTCGAAGTCGGTGCGGTTCGCGATGCCCTCGAGCTCACCCCACTCCTGGCCGCCGAACTTGAAGCGGTACTCGATGTCGACGGTCCGCTTCGAGTAGTGCGACAGCTTCTCCTTCGGGTGCTCGTAGTGCCGCAGGTTCTCCTTCGACACACCGAGGTCCGTGTACCAGCGGGTGCGCTCGTCGATCCAGTACTGGTGCCATTCCTCGTCCGTGCCGGGCTCGACGAAGAACTCCATCTCCATCTGCTCGAACTCGCGGGTGCGGAAGATGAAGTTGCCCGGCGTGATCTCGTTGCGGAACGACTTGCCGATCTGGCCGATGCCGAACGGCGGCTTCTTGCGGGAGGTGGTCTGCACGTTCAGGAAGTTCGTGAAGATGCCCTGCGCGGTCTCGGGGCGCAGGTAGTGCAGGCCCTCCTCGGTCTCGACCGGACCGAGGTGCGTCTTGAGCAGGCCGTTGAACATCTTCGGCTCGGTGTAGGAGCCGCGCACGCCGCAGTTGGGGCACGGCACGTCGGAGACGTCGCCCTCGGCGACCTCCTTGCCGGTGCGCTCCGCGTACTCCTCGGACAGCGTGTCCGCGCGGAACCGCTTGTGGCACGACTCGCACTCGACCAGCGGGTCGACGAACGCCTCGACGTGACCGGAGGCGACCCACACGTCGCGCGGGAGGATGACCGACGAGTCCAGGCCGACGACGTCCTCACGGCCGCGGACCATGAAGTTCCACCACTGGCGCTTGATGTTGTCCTTGAGCTCCACGCCGAGAGGCCCGTAGTCCCACGCCGAGCGGGTACCGCCGTAGATCTCCCCGCACGGGTAGACGAACCCCCTGCGCTTGCAGAGGCTGACAACGGTCTCAATACGATCGGCGGCCAACGGGAACTCCATCGGGGGAATCAGATTCGGGGGCCCAAGCCTAGCCCGTCACGTTGCGCCCCGAACGGGCGACCGGAGGCCTACCCTGCACGAATGGAAGACCGGCTGCGCGAGCTCTGGGACTTCGCCGACCTCGGCGGCACCGAGGCGAGGTTCCGCGCTCTGCTCGACGACGTGGGCACCGACGACGAGCGCGCGGAGGTGCTGACCCAGCTCGCCCGCGTCGAGGGCCTGCGGGAGGACTTCGCCGCGGGACACGTCCTCGTCGACGAGGCGGAGGTGCTCGTCGCGCCCGACTCGACCGGCCGGGTGCGGGCGTTGCTCGAACGCGGCAGGCTGCACCGCTCGGCGGGCGACGCCGAGGCCGCGCAGCCGTTGTTCGTGGCGGCGTTCATCCTGGCCAAGACGCGCGGCGACCTGTCGCTCGCGGTCGACGCGGCGCACATGGCGTCGCTGGTCGACGACCCGGAGAAGTGGACGAAGCAGGGCCTCGAGATCGTCGTCGCGCACCCGGAGCTGGTGCGCTGGCTCGGCCCGCTGCACAACAACCTCGGCTGGTTCTACTACGAGAACGGCCGCTACGACGAGGCGCTGGAGGCGTTCGAGAAGACGCCGGAGGCCTACGCGGAGAGCGGCAGGGCCAAGACGCTGCACGCGCTGGGCCGCACCGCCGAGGCGGCCGAGGCGGCGCGCCGGGCGTTGGAGCTCCTCCCCCACGACTCGCACGAGGAGTGGGTCGAGGAGATGCGGGCTATCGCCGCCGCGGGGTAGCGGGGCCGCTCGCCTCGCCCAGCCGGACGGTGAACGCGTCCTGCGCCAGCACGCTCGTGTGCTCGTCGACGTGACCGTTCGCGCTGGTCAGCACCGGTTCGTACATCGCGGGCTCGTCGGTCAGCGCTTCGGAGAGCAGCGGGATGACGTGTTCGCGGACGGGGAACGGCGACATCGCGCGCCGGTAGGCCACGACCGACTCGAACTCGACGGTCAGCACCCACCGGTCGTCTTCGTCGGTCGACCGCGCCAGCGTCCCGCGCCGGCAGCCCGGCTGGGCCGTCAGCAGCTTCAACGCCTCCTCGGCGCGGGAGGTGAACGTCTCGGGATCGGACACGCGGAAGCGGCACACCAGCAGCACGGTGCAAGGATGGCACGGTGACTGACAAGCGCCCCCTGCTGCCCGGCGACGGCCCGCTCGCGCGCGTCCGGCCGGCCGTGGCGTTCGTGCTCGTGCTCGGCCTGTTCATCACGGGCGTCTGGGTCGGCGGCACGCTCGGCGCGGTGCTGCTCGGCGTGCTGGTCGTGGCCTCCGCGGTCCTGCTGGCGGCCACCTGGAAGGTGCTTTCCCCAGCTCACCGCACATTGCGCGTGGTGGTCCTGCTGGTACTCGTGCTCATCACCGTAGAATTGGTTGTGAAAATCCCTACCAGGTGAGGTGCGCCGCCATGACCGTTCAGATGCACGGCGAGCACTCCCCCGAACGATCGGCGCCCGCACCCGCGCCGAGACACTCCGCCCACACGCTCGCCGAGGCGGGTGACCTGCTGCGCGCGCTCGCCGCACCGGTCCGCATCGCCATCGTGCTGCAGCTGCGGGCGCACGACCGCTGCGTGCACGAGCTGGTTGAGGCGCTGGGCGTGGCCCAGCCGCTGATCAGCCAGCACCTGCGCGTGCTGAAGTCGGCGGGCGTGGTGCACGGGGAAAGGCACGGCCGCGAGGTCGTGTACCGGCTGGTGGACGAACACCTGGCGCACATCGTGGTGGACGCTGTGACGCACGTCGAGGAGAAGTTGTGACCGGACTGAGGTCCACCAAGCAGCGCACCGCGGTGTCGAACCTGCTCGACCAGCTCGACGACTTCCGCAGCGCCCAGGAGCTGCACGAGGAGCTGCGCCGCCGCGGCGAGGGCATCGGCCTGACCACGGTGTACCGCACCCTGCAGTCCCTCGCGGACGCCGGCCAGGTCGACGTCCTGCGCACCGACTCGGGCGAGGCGATCTACCGCCGCTGCTCGGCGCACCACCACCATCACCTGGTGTGCCGCCACTGCGGCCGCACGGTCGAGGTGGAGGGCCCCGCCGTCGAGAAGTGGGCTGACCGCGTCGCCGCTGAGAACGGCTTCTCGCAGGTCAGCCACACCGTCGAGATCTTCGGCACGTGCGCGGAGTGCACGGCCAAGGGCTTGCGGTAGGGCTCAGCTCTCGTAGGGCTCAACCGGTTCGGCGACCGGGGTGAACGACTCCACGGTGAAGCTCGGCACCCACGAGGTCTTCTCGCTCGCCGACTTCGGCACGACCTGCCCGGTGACCTCGACCCACTGCTCGTCGGGCAGCGACGGCACGTCCCCGGTCAGCTTGACCTTCAACGGCCGGGCGTCCGCGGCGCAGCACGAGATCGCGAGCCGCGCGACGAACGTGCCGCCGTCGGCGCGCAGCAGGAAGCCGGTCAGCTTCACGCGGCGGTTGTCCAGCGTGCCGGACTCGTCCCACGCCGTGCGCGTGACGAACTCCGTCATCGACAGCGGGATGACCTCGCCGGATGGCAGGTCGCCCAGCAGGTTGCGGGACCGCTGCGTCTGGTTGGTGTCGGCGGCCGAGCTGACCACGTCGCCGCCCAGCGCGGGCGGCGAGATCAGGAACACCGCCATCACCGGCAGGATCAGCAGCCAGGTCGACCGCGACGAGTGCGAGTGGTCGTGACCGTCGGCCGCCGCCTTGCCGCGCCGGATGTCGGTGATGATCGCGAACAGCGCCAGGCCGATCATCACCACGCCGGCGGCGATCAGCAGCGGCAGCAGGCTCTTCTGCACGTAGCGCAGGTAGAGCCCGGAAAAGCTGATCTTCAGCAGGGCCCCGCCGAGCAGGACCAGCAGGATGTTCTGGGTTTCCCGCCTCACAGCAGCACCACTCCCGTCACCACGGCGCACAGGATCGCCACCACGAAGGTGGCGGGTGCGAAGCGGAAGGCGAAGGACCTGCCGAACGCACCGGCCTGCAGCGCGATCAGCTTGACGTCGACGGCCGGGCCGACGACGAGGAACACCAGGCGCGGCAGCAGCGGCAACGCGGAGAACGCCACCGCGACGAACGCGTCGGCCTCCGAGCACAGGGCCAGGATCACGGCCAGCAACGCCATCACGATCACGCCGAGCACGATCTGACCGCCGAGGGTCTGCATCCACGCGACCGGCACGAACGTCTTGAACGCCGCCGCGAACAGCCCGCCCAGCACCAGGAACCCGCCGGCGTCGACGAGGTCGTGCCGCGCGCTCTCGGCGAACACGGCCCACTTGTTCTGCCCGGAGTGGTCACCGAGGCGCGCCAGCGCGCGTTCCGCGATCCACTCCACTTTGCCGAAGCGCACCCACAGCCAGCCCATGACCATCGCTGTGAGCAGCGACCCGACGAACCGCGCGACGACCATCATCGGGGTGTCGTTGAACGCCACCGCCGTCGAGACCAGCACGATCGGGTTCACCGCGGGCGCCGCCAGCAGGAACGTCAACGCCACCGCGGGGGCGACGCCCTGCTGCATCAACCGGCGCGCGACGGGCACCGAGGCGCACTCGCAGCCCGGCAGCGCCACACCCGCGACACCCGCCACGGGCACGGCCAGCGCCGTCTTCGACGGCAGCAGCTTCCGCAGCGCCGAAGCGGGCACGAACGCCGCGATGGCTCCCGAGATCAGCACGCCCAGCACCAGGAACGGCATGGCCTGCACGCAGATCGCCACGAACACCGTCGACGCCGTGCGCAGCTTCGGCACGTCCAGCAGGTCGACGAGCCGGGACTGGAAGAGCAGTGCGAGAACGAGGATCCCGCACAGCACCTCCAACGACGTGATCTTCAGCCGGGGCGGGCCGGAGCGCCGCTTCGACGATCGGATCTCGCCGGTGATCGTCATTCCGCGTCCGCGTCCAGGTCCAGCAGGCGCCGGTACTGGCGCGCCATGCCCTCGCGGATCTCCTCGGGCGACGGCGGCTCCTCGAACTCGGCCTCTTCCTCTTCGAGCTCGTCGTCGTCGAAGTCGACCGGGGTGCCGTTGACCGTCTCCTCGGCCTCGGCCTCCTCCTCGAGGGCTGCCTCGCGGAGCTCCTCGATCGTGGCGGTCACATCCTCGGCCGACAGCGCGGGCAGCATCGGCTTCACGATGGCCAGCACGCCTCCCTCGGCGTCGTCGAGGGCCACGGCCTCGGCCAGCGCGACGGCGTGGTCGCGCTCGTAGGGACCGCAGATGAACGAGTCCCAGTCGTCACCGCCCGACGGCTCGAACGTGACGGTCCACGGGAACTCGTTGACGTCCGAGTCCTCTTCCGGCTCGTAAATGATCACGCCACCCATGGAAGGGTCCTTTCTCAAGAAAACCGGGAGAGGAGCTCGCCGCGCACCTGCGACGCGGTCGACACGACCAGCATCAGCAGCGTGCTCAACGGCTCGGGCTTGAGGCCGTCCGCCGGGAAGGCGTACCGCAGCATCACGTCCGTGCCACCGCGTTCGGACTGGATGACACCGAGGGTGCCGAACAGGCCCTGACCGGCGCGTTCGGCGACCCACGCGGCCGCGTCGCCGGGCAGGTCCCACGCGACCACGACGGTCAGCGAGAGCACGGTCAGCCCTTCGGCCAGCTCCATGCCCTGCACCGCGCACGGCACGTCGCCGTGGCGGAAGCTCAGCGCGCCGTCGTCGTCCACCGACACGTCGTGGAACAGCTCCAGCGCCTTGCGCGCGGCCTCCAGGGCCTCACCGCTCGCGTTCACGACGACACCACCTCCTCCTCACCCGGCTTGTCGACGGCACCGCCGAAGCGCCGGTCGCGGCCCGCGAACTTCTCGCAGGCGCGCCACAGGTCGCGGCGGTCGAAGTCCGGCCACAGGATGTCCTGGAACACCAGCTCGGCGTAGGCGGACTGCCAGAGCAGGAAGTTCGAGATGCGCTGCTCGCCCGACGGCCTGATGAACAGGTCGACGTCCGGCATCTCGGGCTTGTACAGGTACTTCGCGAGCATGCGCTCGTCGACCTTGTCCGGGTTGATCTGCCCGGCGGCGACCAGCCGGGCGACCTCGCGGGCGGCGTCGCCGATCTCCGCGCGGCCGCCGTAGTTCACGCACATGACGAGGTTCAGGACGTCGTTGTCCTGCGTGCGGACCTCGGCCTCCTGGAGCTGCTTGATGACGCTGCCCCACAGGCGCGGCGAGCGGCCGGCCCAGTGGATGCGGACGCCCATCTCGTCGAGCTCGTCGGTGCGGCGCGCGATCACGTCGCGGTTGAAGTTCATCAGGAAGCGCACCTCTTCCGGGCTGCGCTTCCAGTTCTCGGTGGAGAAGGCGTAGAGCGAGAGCCACTTGACGCCCAGCTCGATGGAGCCCTTCGCGACGTCGAGGACGACCTGCTCACCGCGCTTGTGGCCCTCGACCCGCGACAGCCCGCGCTGGTTGGCCCAGCGGCCGTTGCCGTCCATCACGATCGCGATGTGCTTCGGCACCAGGTCGGCGGGGATGTCCGGCGGCGTCGCACCGGAGGGATGCGGCTCCGGTGGGCGCGGGACGCGCTTCTCACGCTCGGAGCGGCGACGACGCAGCATGAAACCAGGCTTCCTCTCGCGAAAACCGTTGTCGGTAGGCGCCAGACTAGCCGTCCGCCGGCTGCGCCTTCCGCTCGACCAAAGGCAACGACCGCAGCTGCCGTTCGAGGTGCCACTGCAGGTGTGCCGCGACCAGGCCGCTCGCGTCGCGGCGGGCCAGGTGCGGGATCTCGTCGACCAGGTGCCACTGCCCGTGCAGCAGCGCCGAGAGCAACGCCAGCGTGTCCTGCGACGGCGACGCGGAACCCGGCGGACGGCAGTTCGGGCAGCACGAGCCACCGGCCTGCACGCTGAACGCCCGGTGCGGCCCCGGATCGCCGCACTTCGCGCACTCGTTGACCGCGGGCGCCCATCCCGCGAACGCCATCGCCCGCATCAGGTAGGCGTCGAGCAGCAGCGACGGGTCCCGTTCGCCCGCCGACAACGCACGGAGAGCGCCCGCGACGAGCAGGTAGAGCCGCACGGCCGGTTCGCCCTCCTCGGCCGTGAGGCGGTCGGCGGTCTCGACGATCGCGCACGCCGCCGTGTAGCGCTGGTAGTCGTTCACGATGCCCACGCCGAACGCGTCCAGCGTCTGGACCTGCGTGATGATGTCGAGCGTGCGGCCGGGGTGGAACTGCACGTCGACGTGGCAGAACGGCTCCAGCCGGGCGCCGAACTTCGACGACGTCTTGCGCACGCCCTTGGCCACGGCGCGGAGCTTGCCGTGGCGCTGGGTCAGGAAGGTGATGATCCGGTCCGCTTCACCGAGCTTCTGCACGCGGAGCACGATGCCGGTGTCGCGGTACAGGTTGGCCATCTAGAGTCCCGCCATCTAGAACCCCAGGCGGCGCAGCTGCTTCGGGTCGCGCTGCCAGTCCTTGGCGATCTTGATGTGCAGGTCCAGGTACACCCGGCTGCCCAGCAGGCGCTCGATCTGCTTGCGCGCCGCCGTGCCGACCTGCTTGAGCCGCTCGCCCCGGTGCCCCAGGATGATCGCCTTCTGCGACGGCCGCTCCACGAACACGAACGCGTGGATGTCGATCAGGTCGTCGCGGCCCTCGCGCGGCATCATCTCCTCCACCACCACGGCGATGGAGTGCGGCAGCTCGTCGCGCACGCCCTCCAGCGCGGCCTCGCGGATCAGCTCCGCGACCAGCGTCTGCTCCGGCTCGTCGGTCAGGTCGCCGTCCGGGAACAGCTGCGGGCCCTCGGGGAGCTTCTGCAGCAGCAGGTCGCTCAGCCGGTCGACCTGGAAGCCGTCGACCGCGGAGACCGGGATGATCTCGGCGAACTCCATGACCTTCTGCAACGCGAGCAGCTGCTCCATCACCTGCTGCTGCGACACGAGGTCGGTCTTGGTGACGATGCCGATCACGGGCGTGCGCTTCGCGACCTTCTCCAGCTCGGCGGCGATGAACTTGTCACCGGGGCCGACTTTCTGGTCCGCGGGCACGCAGAAGCCGACGACGTCGACCTCCGACCACGTCTCGCGCACCAGGTCGTTGAGGCGCTGGCCGAGCAGCGTGCGCGGCCGGTGCAGACCGGGCGTGTCGACCAGCACGAGCTGGCCGTCCTCGCGGTGCACGATGCCGCGGATCGTGTGGCGGGTGGTCTGCGGCTTGCTGGACGTGATGGCGACCTTCGTGCCCACCAGCGCGTTCGTCAGCGTCGACTTCCCTGCGTTCGGGCGGCCGACGAAGCACGCGAACCCGGAGCGGTAACCATCCATCAGTCCATTGTCCCTCTAGCCGGTTGTGGCCGTTCGGTGGCCCTCAGACCTGCTCGCGCACCTCGCCGGAGGTGTCCGCCAGGTAGACCGGGCCGGACGCCGTGAGGTCGCGGACGGCCGCCAGCGACTCGGCGTCCACTCCGGACTCCTCACTCACGACCACGGCCGCTTCCAGGCCCTCGGCACCGCTCGACACCGCCGCTGCCACGGCGGCCTGCAACGCCGTCAGCTTCAGCGACGGCAACGCGACCGTGGACGCGTTGTACGTGCGGCCGTCCAGGTCACGCACCGCCGCACCCTCCGCGGCGCCGTTGCGCGCACGGACGGACCTCGCGAGCGTGACGAGCTTCGCGTCCTCTGGGTCGAGCTCAGTGTTCGCTTCCGGCATCTTCCTCGGTCTCCTTCTGCACAGGACGCACGAGCACGGTCGTGACGCGGATGCGGCCCCGTTCGTCCTTGCCGCCCTCCGCGCGCATGCGCAGGCCCGCGATCTCGGCCTCCGTGCCGGGCAGCGGGACGCGCCCCAGCCGTTGCGCGAGCAGGCCGCCGACGGTCTCGACCTCGTGGTCGTCGAGCTCGGTGCCGAACAACGCGTCCAGGTCGTCCACCGGCAGGCGCGCGCTGACCCGCACCGCGCCGTCGTCGAGGTGCTCGACCGGCGGCCGGTCGTCGGTGTCGGACTCGTCGGTGATCTCGCCGACGATCTCCTCGAGGATGTCCTCGATCGTCAGCAGGCCCGCGGTGCCGCCGTACTCGTCGACGACGATCGCCATGTGCTTGCGGGACAGCTGCATCTCGCGCAGCAGGTCCGCGATCGGCTTCGAGTCGGGGATGAAGCTCGTCGGCCGCATCAGCTCGGACACCGACTTCGGGTCCTCGCCGTCGGCGAGCGTGGCCCGCATCAGGTCCTTGAGGTTCACCACGCCGAGCACGTCGTCGACGCTCTCGCCGATCACCGGCAGGCGCGTGTAGCCGGTGCGCAACGACAGCGCGAGCGCCTGCCGCAGCGACTTGGCCTGCTCGATCCACACGATCTCGGTGCGCGGCACCATGATCTCGCGGGCGATGGTGTCGCCCAGCTCGAACACGGAGTGGATCATCTCCCGCTCGCCCTCGTCGACGACGCCGCGTTCCTGCGCCATGTCGACGAGCTCGCGCAGCTCGACCTCGGAGCTGAACGGGCCCTCGCGGAAGCCCTTGCCGGGCGTGATGGCGTTGCCGACGAGGATCAGCAGCTTCGACAGCGGCCCGAGCACGCGCCCGAGCTGCCGGACGGTGCCCGCCGCGGACAGGCTCACGGCGTACGGGTGCTGACGGCCGATGGTGCGCGGTCCGACACCGACGAGCACGTACGACACGACGAGCATGCTCAGGCACGAGTACAGGACGGCGAGCCAGTCCTGTTCCACGTAGTCCAGGAACACGGTCGTGACCAGCACCGCCGCTGACATCTCACAGGCGAGGCGCAGCAGCAGCAACAGGTTGACGTGCCGCGGCCGGTCGTTGAGGACGTGCAGCAGCTGCCCGGTGCCCCAACGGCCCTGCCGTTGCAGCGACTCCACCCGTGCCCGCGACACGGTGCCCAGCGCGGCGTCCACGCACGCGAAGACACCGGCGGCGAGCACGAGCAGCACGGCCAGCACGATCACACTGGCGGGGTTCGCGCTCATGAGGCGTCAGTCTTCTTCGGGGTGCTGCAGGGGCCGCTGCTCGTCCAGGCCGACGGCCCCGAGCACCTTGTCGTCCGTGCTGCGCTGCAACGCGACCCGCTCGGCCTCGTCCCGCGCGTTGCGGAAGTCCGAGAGGATGCGGTTCTGCAGCGTGAACATCTCGCGTTCCTCGGCAGGCTCCGCGTGGTCGTAGCCGAGCAGGTGCAGCACGCCGTGGACGGTCAGCAGGTGCAGCTCGTCCAGCAGCCCGTGCCCGGCCTTCTTGGCCTGGTCCTTGGCGAACGCCGGGCACAGCACGATGTCCCCGAGCAGCGCGGGCCCCAGCCCGGCGGCGTCGGGCCGGCGCGCGGAGTCCAGCTCGTCCATGGGGAAGGCCATGACGTCCGTGGGACCCGGCAGGTCCATCCAGCGCTCGTGCAGGTCCGCCATCACGTCCAGCTCGACGAGCAGGACGGACAGCTCGGCCAGCGGGCTCACGCCCATGCGGTCCAGCGCGAAGCGGGCGGCGGAGACGATGGAACCCTCGTCGACCCCGACACCCGACTCGTTGGCGATCTCGATGCTCACGGCGCCTATCGTCCCCGGCGCTGGTTCCCCCGGCGTGCACCGGGTCCGTGATGCGCCCCGTTCTGGTCCAGGACGTCCTGCTGGACCTGCCACTTGTCGTACGCGTCGACGATGTCGCCGACCAGGCTGTGGCGCACCACGTCCTGGCTGGTGAGCACCGAGAAGTGCACGTCGTCGACGCCTTCGAGGATGTCCCTGACGACCCGCAGGCCGCTGCGCTGCCCGCCGGGCAGGTCGACCTGGGTGATGTCGCCGGTCACCACGATCTTGGAGCCGAAGCCCAGGCGGGTGAGGAACATCTTCATTTGCTCGGGCGTGGTGTTCTGCGCCTCGTCGAGGATGATGAACGCGTCGTTGAGCGTGTTGTGCGTCAGCAGGTGGTCCTCGGTGACGTACAGGGAGTCCTGCGCCGCCACCTGGATGCACACCGTCTCGGTGCGGCCGGCGGGCTCGATGCTGTCGATGAACCGCATCGGACGCCCGCCGCCACCGGCGGCGCGGTACTTCTCCCGCTTGCGCTTCAGCCGGAACGGCTCGACACCCTCAGGCAACCTGATGTCGAGGACGTAGGCGTCGTGGCGGTAGCCGACCTCGCGGCCCTTCGCCCTGCCCGGCTTGCGTCCCTCGGCGGGACGGCAGCGCCAGTAGGCGACACCGCCGAGCGAGCGGACCAGCTCGACCACGTCGTCCCTCAGCTGTTCCGACGTCGTCGTGTACTGGATGCGGCAGGTGCGGCCGAGCTGGGTGACGGGGCCTCCGTCGGAGTCGAGCAGACCCTGGAGGACCGCCAGCCGCACGTCCGCGCTGTTGCCCAGGTACAACTCGGGCACGAACTTGGTGTGCGACCGCGTGCCGTGCAGGCCCAGCTGGCGCATCACGACCGTGACCGGGTTCTCCAGCGTCACCACGTCACCGGGCGCCTTCACGCGGTTCAGCGTGTAGTCGACCTCGTTCTTCCTCATCACCGCGATCGGCTCGAGAGCCACCTGCAGCGCGAAGGCGAGCTCCGGGTCGGCAGTGGAGAACGACGGCGTCGTGGAACCCGTGATGCACCCGTCGCCGAGGAGCAGGCCGAGTGCGTACGGGTCCATCGGCACGGCACGTTCCGGCAGGCACACCGGCGCGCTGAGCAGCGGAAGCTCGTAACGCCGGGCGTGCGCCGCGCGCAGCTTGCCGATCATCTCCTTGGTCTCGAGCACCCGCCACGGCTTGTTCCGCCGCCGGTCGGACGCCGTCCGCACCGTCCAGAGGTGCTCACCGCACGCGAGCGTCGACGAGCCGTCCTGCGCGGTGACGCGGTAGACGTCCTTCTCGCCCTGCGGGTAGACGCCCAGCACCGGGGTCGGCTCACCGTTCGAACCGATGACCAGGTCGCCGACCCGCAACGATCCGATCGGGCGGTAGCCGTCCGGGGTCAGGACCGGCGTGAAGATCGGCTGCGCGCGGCCACGCATGTACGCGAGCGGTGCCACCTCGATCGTCCCCGCCTGCGTGAGCCGCGGGATCGACTCCGGGTCGATCATGTCGTGCAGCGCGTCGTACAGCGGGCGCAGGTACGGGTCGATCTTCTCGTACAGCGTGCCGGGCAGGTAGCCGAGCCGTTCGCCCGCCTCGACGGCCGGGCGGGTCAGGATGATGCGGTTGACCTGCTTGGCCTGCAGGGCCTGCACGGCCTTGGCCATGGCGAGGTAGGTCTTGCCGGTGCCGGCGGGGCCGATGCCGAACACGATGGTGTTCTTGTCGATCGCGTCGACGTAGTGCTTCTGGTTCAGCGTCTTCGGACGGATCGTGCGGCCGCGGCGGCTCACGATGTCCAGGCTCAGCACCTCGGCGGGCGACTCGGCCTCGTTCGCGCTCAGCATCGCCACGACCCGGCGGACGGCGTGCTGGTCGATCGGCTGGCCGCGGCTCGCGAGGGTGACGAGCTCGGTGAAGACGCGTTCGGCGAAGGCCACGTCGGCGGGGTCGCCGGACAGGGTGATCTCGTTCCCGCGCACGTGCACGTCGGCGTCGAGCAGTTCCTCCACGAGCCGGAGGTTCTCGTCGCGCGACCCCAGCAGGCTGAGCACCGCGCCATCGGGCACGGCGAACCGGGACTGACCTTCCTTGCCGCTCTGCTGTGTTTCCTCGGCCACGTGGCCCCGGCCTGCTTCCTGTCGCTCGGATCTGGTGCCGTCGATGCTAGTCCGGCCGAAAATGAGTGGCTACCGGATTGCTCACCGTGTGTGCTCACCGGTTGTGGAGATCCGCAGGCTTGGCGTCGACGACGTGCCCGAGTGCATGAAGCTCATCACGGACCGGGGTTGGACGTGGACCCCGGCGCAGTGGGAGCTGATGCTCGAGCTGGGACCGGGCTGGGGCGCGTTCGACTCGTCCGGTCTTCTCGGGACGGCGCTGACGACGCCCTATCCCGAGATGCAGACCATCAGCGGCGTTCTGGTCGCGTCGTGGGCGGGACGGCGGGGCATCGGCACGCGGTTGATGACCAATATATTGGATATCAGTCCGTCCGCACTGTACGCGACGGTCATGGGCGAGCCGCTGTACGCCCGGCTCGGCTTTCACCCCGTCGGGGCGACGACCGACTACCACGGCGTTTTCCCCAGTCCTGCTTCCGGCGTGTCGCGCAAGGGCACACCGGACGACGCGGAGTGGCTGGCCGCGCTCGACCACGAGGTGAGCGGGTACACGAGGCCGTCGCTCTGGCGTCGGCTGCTCGACCCGTCGACGCCGTACACCGTGCGGGTCGCGGACTCCGGCGTCGTCGCCACCCGCCCGAACCCCGAGGGGTTCACGGTCGGTCCACTGATCGCGCCGTCCGCGGCGGTCGCGTGCCAGCTGGTCTCGGACGTCGCCGCCGGCGCGGGACCGGTCCGCGTGGACACCGACAGCGCCGACGTGGGCGCCTACCTGCTGGAACGCGGCTTCGAGGCGCGGAACGGCGGCTGCACGCTGATGGTGCGCGGAGCCGACGACGTGCCGGGCGACCGTTCGCGCTACTTCGCACCCGCCTCGCACGCACTGGGATGAACCGGGGGATCCGTGGAACTGCGACGACTG